>JABIBH010000371.1 GCA_018652925.1 bacterium
AGCCTCCATATATAACTGTCCCGATTGGGTCAGAAATGCAGTATCTCCAAAGTAATCGGTTTGGAAAAGTGTGCTTGTTCCTTCACATGCGTTGGGTGTGAAGATTGGAGCATCAACATTGACAAAACCTTCGCCATCGAAGAAATCCCTGATTGCCAAAGCAACAGTAGAACGAATTGTTAAAATAGCATGCTGCTTTTTGCTGCGAAGCCATAGATGCCTGTTATCAAGCAGGAAATTGGAGCCATGCTCTTTTGGTGTAATAGGGTATCCATCAGACAGGTTTACTATTTCAAGCGATGTGACCTGAATTTCAAAACCAAGTTTTGAGCGAGTGTCTGCTGCAACAGTACCGGTCACAATAAGACTACTCTCCTGAGTCAGAGCTTGCGCTGCTTCCCAGGTTGTTTCATCAACATTACTTTTAAAAACAACAGCCTGAATTATGCCACTACCATCGCGAAATTGCAGAAAAGACAACTTGCCTTTACCGCTCTTGTTGAAGAGCCAACCTTTTAAGACAACTTCTTTGTCCAGATAATCAGCTACTTCACTAACTCGAATATACTCTGCCATCACAAACCTTTCTTCGCACAAATAAATGTGCTCTACATGTAATCATCCAGAACTGCATCTGGTGCAATTACATCCATTATATCCCCGGCTTCAAGTCTGAAATCTCCAGTAGGAAGCGGACACTTCTGTCCATCTTTTCTTTCAACTTGAACCAGATTCATTTGCTTTTTCATCAGTCCCAACTCGCCTAAAGTCTTAGTTTCCCATTCTTTAGGCAAATTTATTTTGCGCAGGCTGAACCCATCCGGCAATTCTACAAAATCGACGACAGACTCATGTAGCAGATGCTCCGCAAGCCTCTCACCCATTTCCTCTTCCGGGTATACAATTTTATCAGCTCCAACCGACTTCAAAACTTTGCCTTGCTGTTCAGTCAAAGCTTTGCAGATGATTTTCTTTATGCCCAGCTCTTTACAAAGTTGTGTGATCAGGACTGATGATTCGAAGTCATCCCCGATAGCGATAACCACGCAGTCCATATGTGCAATTTCCTGGTCTTCCAGATTTGCTTTTATAGTCCCGTCAAACACACGGGCATCAGAAACCTGATCCTTGAGTTCCTCTACGATATCAATATCGGTATCAACAGCAAGAACATCTGCTCCCTCTTCAAAAAGAGAGGTTGCAACACTGCCGCCAAACCGTCCTAATCCAAAAACAGCTACTTTCAACATTCCATCTCCCTGACAAAGTCAACAATCGTACGAGAGCTTAATGTACTAACCTATGTTCTGCAAGTGTGCTGATCTCAACCAACAATAAATTTGCCGCTTGGATATTTGATACCCCGGGACTTTGAGGCTTTGACCAAACCATATGCAACAGCCAGAGGGCCAACCCTGCCGACGAACATCAAAACCATAACCACCAGTTTACCTGGAGCTGACAACTCTGGAGTCAGACCGAGACTTAAACCCACAGTACCCAGTGCAGAAAATGTTTCAAACACAATCATCATGAAAGACTGATCTTCAGTAATCGACAACAGGAACAATCCCACAACAGCACAAGCAGATGCAACAGTAAAAACCAACAACGCTTGCCGAACAACCAGGCTGGATACTTCCCTGTCAAAAAGCCTTGCATCTTTATCACCTCTGGCAATAGCTCTGGCATTTGCCCACAAAACAGCAAGAGTTGTAATTTTAATACCCCCACCAGTTGAGCCTGGAGCTGCACCAATAAACATCATGATTATTATTACAAACAAAGATGGGATTGAGAACATATTTAAGTCGATAGTATTGAATCCGGCAGTCCTGGCAGTTGCACTTTGAAACATCGATAGGTAAATTGATTCCGCTACTGACATGCCAGCAAATGCATTTTCTGTTTCAGAAAAGTAAATTACCGCGCCACCAAAAATAAGTAGTGCAAGCGAGACTACCACCACAACTTTGGTCTGCACCGACAGTCTGACTTTCCGATCGCTCATCGCTCTGCCACGAAAATATGCCAAAAGATTTGCGACTACTGCAAAACCGAGACCACCGACAATCAATAAACCTGTAATCGTATTTACAACCAGACCAT
>JABIBH010000372.1 GCA_018652925.1 bacterium
GTACATCTCTGCGGCCGCGTTTACGCACATTTTCAGTCTCAGCGGCAGCACGCATCCACTTGTCTTTAAAATCGTCACGCTCTTCTTCAAGAACTTTGATCGGATCAATTACGACAGGTTCTTCTACAAGCTCTTCTTCAGGTTCAACAACTTGCTCTTCAACAACTTGTTCTTCCACAGCTTGTTCTTCAACAACTTCTTCGGTCTCCAGATTTTCATTTTCTTTTTTATTCATCTTTCCCTCTCACTTAATTCAAACGCTCAAGGCTGCGAACAAGTAACCTCATGCCGTTAATTATTTTATGATACTGCATCCGCTTTACTCCCAGAACCGCAAGCGCTCCCCGCCTGCCTCCAAGTTCGTAAGGAGCAGATACAATACTAAATTGTTTCAACTCTTGCACTGGATTTTCATCGCCAATCCAGACCGACACACCATCTTCAGTTGCCCCGGGAGACAATCTTCTTACTGCATCACGAATCGATGCCGGAGACTCCAGGAATCTGACAAGATCTTTCAAACTGTCAGGGTTTGCCAATTCCGGCTCTTCCAGAAGTTCGCTGAAACCAGACAGTTCAATATCACCATATTCAAAGTCCGTAAACAGTTCATCACTTACCGATGCCAACTCACTTGCGCAACTGCTTCCTGATGAAATACCAGGGTCGATTGCCGCCAGTGCTCCGTTGCGTATTTCATTAATAGTCAGCCCGTTAATACGCTCAGAAAGTATACGCGCAGCTTCGTCCAGCACTTCAGGAGAATAACTGTCCAGGCGTGGCAAAATAGCAGTTCGTATCAGTGCATTTTCCAACACCAGAACCATTAGTATTCTATTACCCTCCCGATAATGCAGATCAAGGCGAATTGCCCTGACTCCATCCCAGGTTGGCCCTAGTATAATTCCAACTCCATCAGTCAATTTACATAATAGAGTAGCAAGAGATTTTGCAACTGCCTGGTTCTGAACTGCACAACTCAACTCAAGATCAATACCCCTGTTGCCAACAAGCTGAGGCAAAGCATCTGAGGCCACAATCTGGTTTACAAAAGCCCTGAACCCAGAATCGGTAGGGATACGTCCGGCTGAAGTATGTAACTTACATAGCATCCCTTGATCCTCAAGAGATTTCATGCTTGCACGTACAGTTGCCGAAGACACGGTTTTGCCCAGATATTTTGCAACCAGAGTACTGCTCACAGCTACACCGGTATCGCTGTAAAGGCGAACAACCGCGTGCAGAATGGCTTTTTTTCTGTCGTGCAAATCTGTCATTATGTCTCAATGGTTAAAGCTGTCGCTACAAGGTAGTACGAACCGATTTGAAGTGTCAACCCAACTGACCAGCTAAATGCTCTTCGATTGCATCAATCTGGAGCATACCGTCCAAAGTCAGTACAAGATTCTGCTCGTTTATCTCCCACAATCCATTAGCTGCGCCCTGTTCAAGAGATTCCACATTTTTAAACAATTCCAGCGAAACTCCGGCCCTGGTTCGCAATCCTAGAAATAATTGTTCCAGTTTTTGTGATTCTTCGTCTGGAAAATCAACAAAATCCTCTGGCAATTTCCCCGATTGTACACAGGACATCCAATGTTTGATCTCAGCCACATTTTTGTAACGACTCTCCCCATCAAAGCCACTCGCGCCTGGGCCAACCCCAATGTATGGGACTCTCAGCCAATATGCGGTGTTGTGCTTTGACTCATAACCAGGAATTGCAAAATTCGAAATCTCATATTGTTGAAATCCGAGTTGGCGCAGAATTTCTACTCCAGCCTTATACAACTCGGCAATTGAATCGTCCTGCATCATTTTCAATTCACCAGCAAATATTCTGTCAGACAATTTCGTTTTGTCGTGCAATTCCAGTATGTAAAATGAAATATGTTTTACACCAAGCTCTGCTGCTTCACTGAAAGCTGATTTGAGTTGATCCACGTTACTACCTGGGGCCAATATCCAGTCAGCACTGACATTTGAAAACATGCTCGTAGCTAACTTTAATGCAGCTCTTGCAGTTTCAGGATTGCATTGCCGGCCCAAAGTTCTCAACACTCCATGGTCAAGACTTTGCACTCCAAGACTGATTCTATTCACTCCAGCTGACTGCCATATCTCAGCAAGCTCAGCGGTAAAAGATTCAGGATTTGCTTCGCAAGTAACCTCAACATCATCGATGACTTTGTAAAGCGAGCAAACAGCGGCAAGAATCTCTTTCAATAATTCCGGCTCAAGTTGGGACGGAGTGCCGCCACCAATATAGATTGTCGACAATGGCAAATCGTTGACTCGCAATTTCAGCTCATCAATTACTGTTTCAGTGAACTGTTTTCGGAGATCACTGTTGTGCTCGGCAATCCTATTGAAGTGGCAATAGCTGCAAATCGATCCACAAAAAGGAATATGAAAATAAAGACCGCCACCTCTTTTCAAAAGAGATGGCGGCTTGTCAACTGAGCTTGAAATCACTTTATAATATCCCCGAGACGACTCAGCCTTGGACGGAATTTATCCTTATCCCAAGACCAATAAATAAACAACGCTTTGCCTTTAACCAGGTCTACATCCAGAGGACCCCAGTAACGGCTGTCGGCACTGTTATACCTGTTATCGCCCATCATGAAGATCTTGCCGTCAGGTACTTTGAAAGGCCCAAAAGTCTTATTCCCACGCCGATTTGCATTCTGCATTTCATGATTGGCGTGAGGTATTCTGTGAGTATCACCAGTGTACCATTCTGTATCTGCATCTGGATGATTCAGATTCTCCTCATACATCTTGTCATTGACGAAAAGTTTACCATCGCGCATTTCAACTGTATCTCCAGAAACAGCTACACATCTTTTTATGTAGTCCTGGTTTCTGTCGACAGGAAACTCAAAAACAATAATGTCACCCTGCTTGGGTTGACTTATGGCGGGCAGTTTCAGAACAGGCAACGGCCCATCAATCAATGTTTTGTTGATAAATGGAATTCTTATTCTTTCAGGAGTCTTTGCTCCATACCAAAACTTGTTAACAAAAAGAAAATCACCAACGAGCAGAGTTTTTTCCATTGATCCAGTTGGAATATGAAAAGCCTGGATTATGAATTGTCTGATCAAAAGAGCAAATATTAAAGCAGTTCCAATACTGCGAACATAATCTTTTACTTTTGCTCCAAAAGACATGTTATCTGTTGAAACTCGTCGATTCCTATGAGTAGCTATCTTTGACATTGTTTTCCTTTCGCGTATTTCAGTTCCTGATAATACGCAAAGTTATGATCATCGTTCCACTTTTAATACAGCCATGAATGCTTCTTGTGGAATCTCCACTGAACCAATCTGCTTCATTCGTTTCTTTCCGGCCTTCTGTTTTTCCAGCAATTTCCTTTTTCGAGAAATATCGCCACCATAACATTTTGCAGTCACATTTTTCCTGAATGCCTTGACCGATGTCCTGGCCACAACTTTCGAACCAATAGATGCCTGAATTGCAACCTGGAACATCTGCCGTGGAATAAGTTCTTTCAATTTCCGACAAAGTTCCAGACCCCAGTCATGAGCACTGGATCTATGTGTAATACAAGCCAACGCATCGACAGGATCACCATTTATCAAGATGTCCAGTTTGATCAAATCTCCTACACGATGTTCTATATATTCATAATCAAGGGACGCGTATCCTTTGGTCACTGACTTCAATTTGTCGTAATAATCAACAACCAGCTCACTTAAAGGAATATCGAATTCCAGAATAACTCGTTCAGTATCAATATATTCCATTTTGCGTTGAGTGCCACGGCGATCCAGGGATATCTTTATTACTGGCCCGATATATTCAGCAGGAGTAATAACCGATGCTTTGACAAACGGCTCTCTGACTAAATCTATTTCACTTGGAGATGGCATCAGAGCCGGGTTTTCAACAAGTAAAGTTTCACCATTTTTATCAATTACTTCATATTCAACATTAGGCAGAGTAGCAATCAGATTAAGATCATACTCACGCTCAAGTCGCTCCTGCATAATCTCCATATGCAAAAGTCCCAAAAATCCACAACGGAAACCAAAACCAAGAGCCGCACTTTTCTCTTTTTCCCATGTCAGTGAAGCATCGTTGAGCTGAATTTTTACCAGGGCATCCTGCAAATCATTATACTGATCATTGTCCACTGGATAAAAACCGCTAAAAACCATTGGCTTGGCTTCAACATAACCTTTTAGAGGTTCAATGCATTTATTGTCAGCTAAAGTGACAGTATCACCAACACGGATATGTCTAACATCTTTTGCACCAGTTGCGATATACCCGACTTCGCCAGCTGACAATACTTTTTTCTTCACTCGTGACAGCCTGAACCAGCCAATCTCATTGGACTCATGTTCCATGCCGCTCTGCATCAGATGAATCATATCACCTTTGTTGATAGTACCTTGCATTACTCTGACATAAGCAATTGCTCCAACAAAAGGATCAAAAATAGAGTCGAAAATCAATGCTTGAAGTGGTGCATCAGGATTGCCATCAGGAGCAGGAACTCTTTCTATAACAGCTTCCAGAATCTCTGGAACTCCCTCACCTGTTTTGGCACTTACATGCAAAATTTCTTCAGGTTCACAACCAAGTAAATCAACAATCTGTTCAGTAACATATTCCGGTCTTGCTGCGGGTAAATCGATTTTATTAATAACAGGAATTATTTCAAGA
>JABIBH010000373.1 GCA_018652925.1 bacterium
CAATACAAGAATATTCAGGGAACGACTTCACCTGGAGCAATCCAACAGTGAAGCATATGGCCGTGTATTAGACAACTGGGTATGGCAAAGTTCGATATATTCAAATGTCGATGTTGAGTTTCAGGTCGATAAAGTTGTGCCTGACAGCAGTACAGTTGTTGTCCTTGATATTCGGACTGATCAACGACACACACATGGAGAAAATCTGGTAAATCAAGCTTCAATGTGGCTGAACGATGGCGACAATATTGGAGAAGCTGCTGAGTTAGAATGGGTATCGATAGCTGAAGAGGACAGTGCCAGAGTCAGACTGGTTTCTGAAGCAACTAACCTTGTAGACGGTAGCAACACAATTAGTCTACAAAGACTCAGTCCCTCAGGATCACCAGCGTTACTTCTAGATTCTGCAGATCTGTTTTATTGGGCTGAGCTTGAAAAAAACAGTCGTGAGCAGTTCGATTTTTATCATTGGTCAGATCAGGTACAGACTACAGGACAACCATTTGATTTAACAGTTGTAGTTCCAGTAGATGAAGAAGTCCACTCCTGGGATGTTACTTCAGCAGATAACCCTGTTGAACTTACCGGCGAACTTGAAGCCAACTCTTTTAAGTTTGGTATTTATCAAAACCCTGATGAGCACCGCCGTTTTGTGATGTTTTCCGACACAGACTTGGATACTCCTGATGCAATTTCAAGATGGTTCCCTCAAAGCTTGAGATCGATGGATACCGATGTTCAATATATTGTAATATTTGACCCTGAATTTAGTAATGCCGCAGACATATTGACATCGTTCAGAGACACAGATCTTCCTGGCTATGATGATCCCAATGCTATAGCAGTTAATGCCAACGATATTTATGACTATTTTGGTGGTGGTGTCAAGGATCCGCTGGCAATCAGGAATTTCCTGGAATGGCTGTTCAATAGAAGTTTGGAAACAAACGTCGAGCACCCGTTGATGTATGTGTGCATTGTTGGTGATACTTCACGAGACTATCGTGGTTTCAAAGGTCAGTATGCTGATTTTGTGCCCTCATTTGTGAGGAATAAATTTCCCAGTTTGCTAAATGGTTACTCTAGTGAACCTTATGGTTCTGATGACGCTCTGGTTTCATTTGATGATCCTGGTGAGGGTAATCTTGATGTGCCGGATTTAGCTATCGGCAGATTGACTGTTCGGACAGCAGAGGAAGCTGACAACTATGTTGATAGAATTGTTGGTTACGAATGGGATCCTGAGCCTGGTATCTGGTCCAACAGTGTTGTCTTTGTAGCTGATGACCTGACTACTCCCAGTCATTCCGGTGAGATTCATCACATGAGGCAGGCTGAGCTGCTTACTGAAGATTATCTCCCACAATCAATCGATGTGAAAAAATTATATCTTGAAGATTACGAAAGTCCACCAGGGGGTGTGACAAAGCCGCTTGCTCGTCAAGCAGCAAGACAATACTTGAACTCTGGTTTGTCGATATTCCATTACATTGGTCATGGTGCTGAAAATACTCTTGCCGATGAGCAGGTTTTCATTACCGATGATATTTATAGTCTGTCCAATGGAATGCGCAGAGGCATTTTTATTGCCTTTAGTTGCGATGTTGGAGTATACGATAGTACATCGCGACAGAGCATGGCTGAAGTTTTCATCTCACAGGAAAGTGGAGGCACAATTGCTGCAATTGCCGCTTCACAGGTGAGTTGGGTTTTTCAGAATGACACTCTTTCCCGTTTCTTCTATCAGTCGTTATACCCAGAACAACAAGTTATCGGCACAAGCACTCTTGGTGGTGGTTTGAATTTTGCCAAAGTATTGATCGGTACAGGATCTCCATTCAGTATGGCAAACAGCCAGCGTTATTTGTTATATGGCGATCCAGGGTTACGGCTCTCTCAGCCTGTAAGCGACCTCGGATTTTCTGATAGTTGCAGTGATACGTTGGGTGGAGGCAGGACTGAGAATATTGAAATTATTTTGTCAGATTATGGGATGACACCTGGTAGTCAGGTTTCTTATAATCTTTTCGTTCAGGAATCCAGACACGATATGGTAACTGATGAATACTCTTTCCACTATTGGCTTCCCGGGTCAGCAACATTCCACGGAACCGGCAACGTAGATTCTGATACTCTTGTTGTTCCTTTCAAAGTTCCACTTCAGTTGCAATATGGCGATTTTGGCAAAATGCGACTTGTTATTAATGATGGAATCAACAAAAGAGCTGCATCGGTGGAGCTTCCTGTTGCACAAGTGCCGTTGGAGCCAAACGATGATTTTACTGGCCCAATTATCAATCTTGCTTTTGAAGATAATCGATATCGAGTTCGCTCAGGCACAATGCTCAATGGCGCGATACAAGATACAAGTGGTGTCAGCATTTTAGGAACAAACCCTGGGAACAGTATATTACTTGAGTTCGATAGCACTGGTTTAATGACCGATGTTTCAGAACTTTTCCAATTTGATTCAGGAAGTTATACAGCCGGTCGTATTTCAATACCTTTGCCTGATGATTTGTCACTAGGGGAGCATTCCGCTGCGTTGCTTGCCAGTGATGTGCTTGGCAATGTTGGTACTGATACTCTTTCATTCCAGGTTGTAGCTTCAACTCTCACAAGTATTGAAGATGTTACACTATTTCCAAATCCATCATCTGGTCCTGCCAGATTGTTATTTGAAGCCAGTGATCCGATGGATATAAATTGGGATATTTATACTACTGCTGGTGATCACATCTGGGGATTTAGAGAACAGTTCACTACAGGTGGCCCAAAGATAATTGAATGGGACGGTCGCGATAAGAGAGGCGATTTCCCGGCAAATGGAGTTTACCTTTTTGTTCTGCAGGCATTACCGCTTGCAGGTGATAATCACGTCATTACCAAAACTGGTCATGTCGTAATAATGCGTTAGTTTTTAAAATGCCAATAATGGCTTGTGTTTAAATGGAGGTTAAAATGTTTCAAAGATCAATAGTTTTACTGCTCACAATTACAGTTGTGATGTTCGCATTTGCCGGTACTGCTCTTGCAGTTTCTGGTGCTGGG
>JABIBH010000033.1 GCA_018652925.1 bacterium
AGTGACTGAAGGTCAGGAGCTGCTGGTTATTGAAGCGATGAAAATGAACACCTCCATTGTTGCTCCAGTTGCAGGCAAAATCAAAGCTGTACTTGTTGCTGCAAGTGACAGCGTTCGTGAGAGCCAACAACTAATAGATTTTGAGTAGGAGTTAAAATGGAAGTCCTGTTCGATTTTCTAGCAGTCGGCGCATTTGGCAACTTCACTTTAGGCAACCTGATGATGTTGCTTGTCGGCGGCCTGTTTATTTATCTGGCAATTGCCAAGGATTATGAGCCACTACTATTAGTGCCAATCGGTTTTGGTATCCTGGTTGGCAATGTGCCGTTCAGCGATGGTATGAAAATTGGTATCTATGAAGAGGGTTCTGTTTTTTCGATTTTATATCAGGGAGTAACTAACGGTTGGTATCCACCACTGATTTTCCTGGGTATTGGCGCAATGACAGATTTCTCATGTATGCTGAGCAACCCACGCCTGGTAATGCTTGGCGCAGCTGCTCAAGCCGGTATTTTTCTGACTTTTATGGGTGCTCTTTTTCTTGGTTTTGAAGTAAATCATGCTGCCGCTATCGGTATTATTGGCGGTGCAGATGGCCCTACGGCAATCTTCCTTGCAAGTCAGCTTGCCCCTGAATATTTGGGTGCCATTGCCATTGCCGCATATTCATACATGGCCCTTGTTCCGGTTATTCAGCCGCCGATTATCAAGCTGCTCACTACAAAGCAAGAGCGACTGATAAGAATGAAACCGTCAAAACCGGTTAGTAAGCGATTGCGAATTATGTTTCCGATTATTGCTTTTCTGCTTGCCGCAATGGTAGCTCCAGGTGCAATCACATTATTGGGAATGTTATTCTTTGGTAACCTGCTGAAAGAGAGTGGCGTTACTGAGCGATTGGCAAAAACTGCACGTAATTCAATGATTGATATTATTACAATTCTGCTTGGACTTTGTGTCGGCATCTCAACCGATGCATCTCGTTTTCTGACTCCGGAATCTTTAAAAATATTTGTTCTGGGTGCTGGTGCATTTGCTGTAGCAACTGCTTCTGGAGTTTTATTTGCCAAGCTGATGAATGTTTTCCAGAAAGATAAAATCAATCCAATAATTGGTGCTGCCGGAGTTTCTGCTGTCCCAGACTCAGCCCGAGTATGCCAGATGGTTGGAGCAAAAGAAGACCCTCAGAACTTCCTGATCATGCATGCGATGGCACCAAATGTCGCGGGGGTTATCGGTTCAGCTGTTGCTGCTGGTGTATTCTTGTCGAGGCTTGTTAACTAATAATATCCCACGCGTGTGGAATATTAATCTTTAACCCAAGTCATTGTGAGTTTGCGGTTGTTTGCCGCACAATCTCGTAGGTAAAGGTTGATAAGAGTCTGGTAAGGAACGCCAACTTCTTCAGCCATATTTTTGAAATAGGATATTGTCAACTCCTCAAGCCTGATTGTGACCTGTCGTTTTAATCTATTAGAGTAGGGATTCTCTTTTGCATTTTTAAAATCGTAGTTTTTTCTCATCGTTTTGCTCCATATTGCTTGCGTTCCTGTTTATTCGCTTTTCTAGCTGATATTATTCTGATTTCTGCTGATGCTCGCCGGTAGCAATGGCTTACAACAAGAAGATTCAAAGACCAGCTTAGTCCCATAATCAAGAATCTGTCTTCACTATCTGAATGATCTGGATCATTGATAACTTTGCCATTCAAATCAAAGAAAACAGTAACTGCATCATCAAATGAAATCCCGTGTTTCGATTTGTTGGTTTCAGCTTTTTCAGGGTCCCATTTTATGCTGATGATAGCCATAGTATACCTACAAAGCACATACAGTGCAAATATAAAGTAAAAGGTTATCAAATTTATTAAAATTTGAATTTCTAAAAATACGAACGCAAGAGATATGCTCAAATTATTGCAATAAAGAAAATTCATGTAACAGGTTGTGGTTGTTGGAGCCATTAAATTGTTATGGCCAAATAAGGAAACTACGTATGTTCTTATTGTGGGTCTTGACGTTAACAAAAACCCGGAAGCGCCGCAGCACTTCCGGGTTATTTCCATATGCAGGGGGACTAGAAGTCCACTGTCATTCCTGCACTATAGATGGTCAGTTTGCCATCCAGATCTCCATAGACATAAGGTTGTCCATCGTCCAAATCCATTACGGTAATTGAACCATAGAGTCTTGAATCTCTGTCGATTTGGAATGACGCACCGTATGTCAAGCTTAGCATACGGTAGTCAAGGTCGCTGTATCCAGGCATGTTATCGAAGCTCACGTCTGCGTTTGCAGGGTGCTCTTCAGGCATTTCGAATACAAATTCTTCGTGAGATGCGTTTGACTCTGTGAGTGATCCGTCCATGTAGAAACGGAATCTCTCGGAAGCATTGATTGATGTGTTAAAGAACAACACGCCTGCTTCACTTGTATAGTTTTGAACATCTTCCAGCGAATCATAGTGATGTAGCTCCGAACCGGAGCCTTCAATGTGACCCGCTCAGCCACCGAAGAGCGGAATGCACATTGATGCATTCGACTCAACAGAGTTAAATGAGTAACCCATAGTGACCATCATTTTGTCAGTTGGCGCCATCCACAGTGTAGCACCAGGAGAGAAGACAGTACGAGTGAACTCATAAGTGTTCATCTCATCGTTTTTCTCATCGGCAAAATTCAAGTAACCGTTAAGTGACATACGAGGTGACAACTGATAAGAGCTGCGTAAAGCCAACTTGTGTGACTTGTTTGGCATGCTAGTTGCGTTGCCAGTGCGCAGGCGCTGGAAGTAATAAACATTCCCGTTACCAGGAAGAGTATATGATTCCCCGCGCATCTCATCTTCGCAGATACCAAGGATATTCATATACTGTTTGTTGACATTAGTGAAGGTGTAGGTCATGCGGGCATTACCCTTGTTACCTAAACGTTTACGATAAGCAGCACGGAAGCGATCCGTGGTAGTTTCCCATGGTTGAGCTTCAGAACCAACACCAATGATTTCTTCGCCAGCAGCAAAGTAAGTTGTTTGAGTTTGATTCATAGCAGCACGGTCAATGACCTTGTGACGCCAGTCAAAGCTCAACAAGCTACCTTTGGCCAGACGATAGCGAAGTGCCATGTCGGTTTGCAGAACTTCACGATTGGCAGCGGAAACCCGTGTCCAATCAAAGTCCTGATCGCCACCAGGGCGGCCTTCACGATATATGTCCATGTCTACAAAGTAGTCATCAACTTTTACGTCATATTTCAGAACGCGAGCTGTAAGACGAGTCTTCTTGTTAGGTTTTGCAACCCAACCAGCAGCCCAAGCATCCATTGTACCAACTACACTTGTGCCCATGTTCTCATTGCGAGTGCTGGTGAAAGCACTTTTCAGAACATTTTTCTCATTTACATCAAAGTTCAACTTCAGAGCGTGCGAACGCTTTTCAGTTGTAGTTCCTTGATCAAATGGCATTGGTTCTTCCTGGTAAGCCAGGCGAGATCCAAATTCAACATTGTAGTTTGATGATTCGTAAGTGTCTCCACGAGTAGGGTGCATTGCACGGTCATACACGTGAGTGTTTGCAGATGATCTATCAGTGTAATCAACTGCTCCCAAGTTGTATGAGAATGACAATTTACCCATCGCGCCTTCAAGACCAAAGTCCCAGGTGCGTGTCTGATTGTTTACTTCAGTACCCTGACCTTCAACATGACAGAATGTACAGTGGTCCAATGTCATCGACTGTTTCCAACCATGTTTGTTCTGGTCGGTGTAGTTGACATACATTTTTCCATTTTCAAATGTGTCGATGTTGTATGCGGCGTGAGCCTCAATCTTCTCGTAGTTGATTGAGTATTGGCCGTTAGGATCATGGTCTGTGTAATAAACCTGTTTTCCTGCTGGTCCACCTTCACCGTTAGCTTCCTTGGCCTGCATATTTGTCAGCAGGTCATGGTCAAGGCGGTGCAGGAATGATTGATAGTTGAAACTGGCTGATACTCTACCGTTTGCATTCGTACTGAATCCAAATGATTTTGTATCCTGGTCCATATATTGACCGTTCATCTCAAACAAGGCATGGTCTGTGCCGCCATTCATGTCGAATGTTGCATCAGCCTGGTATCCATCGGAACTGTTAGTGCCGGTGAATTCGCCAACCTTGCCAAAGAAGCCAGCCTCGTCGTAGTAATGGAATCCGACAGTAGAAGATCCGCTAATAAAAGCAGCTCCCTCATCGGCCATCACTGTGGCACAGAATCCCATAAGGATTACTGCCGCCAACATTGTGACAAAGCTCTTTTTCATGATTACCTCTCTGTTACTAGCGAACAAGTGCGCGCCCTTGTCCAGGGATAGACTGTGATGGTAAATCAGTACCGTGAACAGTCTGGTGACACTGTGAACACTTAGTTAGCATTACTTGTTTGAAACTGTCGGCTTGTGAGTGACCGCTAAGTCCTTCATAACCGGCGTAGTCGTCGAGTGTGTTTTGAGGGGCACTATAATCGCCCTCCCAAGACATCAGCCCAGCATGGAAGTGTGGTTGGTGGCATTGCAAGCATAAGAACGGCTCGTTCTGTATTAGCAGGTTGTTTGCCACTGTTCCGTGAGCATCGTGACAGATGCCACAATCTTCTTCAACTGGAGAGTGTTCAAAGATGAATGGTCCTCTGTGCTGTCCGTGACAGCTGAGGCACAATTCACGACTCTCTTCACCGGCGAAAATACCCTGGTAGTTTCCACCATGAACATCATGGCAATCTACACAGGTCATAAAGCCTTCTTCAAGGGGATGATGACTAGGCATCATGTTTTTTGTTGCTTGTTCCTGGTGGCAGCTACCGCAAAGATCATTGACATTATCAATGAGCATTGACTCACCATGAACAGAGTGGCAACTCATACATGAAAGATCGGCAGCAGCGTGTGCGCCCATATCCCAGTTCATTGTAACACCAGTTTTGTGGCATTCCAGACACATATCAGAAGCGTCGTCATTCAGATCACCGCTATAAGCGATAATATCTGCAGGCTCTTCTGACTCAGAGTGTACGCTACCAGCACCGTGACAGGATTCGCATCCTGTTATAGCGCTTGTCAGGCGGAATTCGCCAATCCGTCCATGAACGGATTTTTCAAATTCACCTTCAAGGGTATCGTGACATTCGTAACATATGTCTGCACCCACATAACCAGCATTTGCACTGCTGATTGGGAAGGCAACAGCCAACCCCATCAGTACTAGCAGTACGGCTTTAGTGGTACAGCGATCCATTTCTGACCTCACCTTAAGTTTGGTGATAAATGTTATGTATTCCGATTATTCGAAATACTGTTACTTCCGACAAAGTCATTATGACAGTTCTATGACATTTGCCGCTGCTGACAAGTAGCTGTAAAGAGGCATGGACCCCAAGGAGACTTAATTTAATTGTTTAATTAAATTGCCAACCTGTCAGTTCGTTAACAAACATTAACCTATACTGAAAAGATGTCAATAGGATAACTCTTTATTTTTCAATACCATACAAGACCTATCCACATAGTGTGATATTATATGTAAGATAAGATATATTGACTAAGTTGGTATGATATAGCAATATTATCATCGAAACATCGCAACTGATTACCGATTCCCCTGCAGGAAGATTGTTTGATGAACAGACCAGTCTACTTACTCTGTTTGCTTTTTGTTATAGCATTTACCGCTCCTTTAGCAGCACAAGATGCTGATGCATGTCTTGATTGCCACGATGATCCCGAGTGGACAGAAAATCGAGAAGGTAGAGTTGTGTCAATGCATGTGGACATTGAGCAATTCAACAACTCGATTCACGGTAAAGAAGAAGTTACCTGTGTTGATTGTCATGCTGATCTCGATGGTTTCGATCTTGATGAGGATGAGCATCCAGAGCGATTGGAACCAGTAGATTGTGCTGAATGTCATGATGATGTTGCCGACATTTATATGGCGAGTATGCATGGTACCGAGATTGATAACGGAAATCCACATGCACCTCATTGCTGGGACTGTCATGGTGCACATAATATTCTGCCTCCCCAGAACCCGGATTCAAAAGTTAATAAATTCAATATTCCAATTATGTGTGGAAGTTGTCATAAAGAGGGTGCTGCTGTTGCAAGAATGTACGACATCCCTCAAGACAGTATCCTGACCAACTACTCATTAAGTATTCACGGTGAGGGGCTATATAAAAGAGGTCTGACAATTTCTGCCGTTTGCTCGGATTGTCATACTGCACACTCGGTATTACCACACACTGATCCTTTTTCTTCTATTCACAGGGATAATGTAGCTGGAATGTGCCAGCAGTGTCACGGCAGAATTGAACAGGTTCACCAGAAAATAATTGCTGGCGAGCTCTGGGAATCAGAACCGGATAAAGTACCAGCCTGTATTGAATGTCACCAGCCTCATAAAGTTAGAATGGTTTACTATGAAGAAGGTGTTTCATCCAAGGAATGCCTTGATTGCCACGGTAAACATGATCTGACAACAACCCGTAAAGGCGAGATTGTCTCTTTGTATGCAGATGCTGCAGTTATGCATGATTCAGCTCACAAAGATGTATCTTGTGCACAATGTCACACAGGTGCAACCCCATCCCTTGAAAGATCATGCTCAACCATAATTGACAAAGTCGATTGTTCCATCTGCCATGCTGATCAAGCTATACAGTATGCTTCAAGTACACATGGTCAATTACTGGCAAAAGGTGATTCTGACGCACCGGATTGTGACTCTTGTCACGGAACCCACGACATTATGAGTAACAGTGACGTAGATTCTCCAACCTACGTCAGTAACATCGCTACTCTTTGTGGCAAATGCCATGGCTCTGGAGAAGTTGTTGCCAATCGTCGTGAAGATGGTATGGCTAATATGGTTGAAAACTATGAAGCAAGTGTTCATGGCCGTGCAATGCAGGAAAGTGGACTTGTAGTTTCTGCTACCTGTACTCATTGCCATACTTCTCACCAGGTGCTTCCTCAAGATAACCTGGAGTCAAGCATACACAGGGCCAATATTGTTGATACTTGCTCCCTGTGCCACAAAGGTATTTTCGAGACCTTTAAAAACAGTATTCACTTTACTGGTGAAGAGACTGAAAATGCCAAGTTGCCAATGTGTGACGATTGCCATACTTCACATACAATTTCCAGAACAGCTGGAACAGGATTCAAGCTGGAAGTAGTTGAGTCTTGCGGTCATTGTCATGAAGATGTTATGGAAACATATTTTGAGACTTTCCACGGCAAAGTATCCGGCCTTGGTTTCGATGCTGCCGCTAAATGTCAAGACTGTCACGGTGCTCATAATGTGCTTTCACTATTGGATCCGGACTCAATGACTTCACGATCAAACATTGTCGCCACCTGTGGCCAATGCCATGAAGGTAGCCATGAGCGATTTGCCGGATTTATGCCTCATGCAACACATAGGGACAAGGAAAAGTATCCAGGAGTTTACTGGACATGGTTTGCAATGACTGGATTGCTAATCGGGACATTCTCATTCTTTGGACTTCATACATTGATGTGGATGCCAAGGTCATTCAAGGCAATGAGGCACGGTAGAAAGCTTCGGGAAAAATCCAAGGGCCAAAAAGAGGTTAAACGATTCTCAAGGCTTCACCGACAGCTGCATGTTCTGATTATTATTAGTTTCTTATCACTTGCTGTCACCGGTATGACCCTGAAGTACTCCTACCTGCCTTGGGCTCAATTTTTATCGAATTTCCTTGGTGGGTTTGCTGTAACCGGGTTTGTGCACAGGCTTGGAGCCGTAATCACATTCTTCTACTTTGCAGCACACTTGGTACAATTGACTATGATGTGGAAAAGATCAAAAAAGAGCATAAAGGAATTCTTGCTAGGACCGGACTCAATGGTTCCAAATGCACGCGATGGTCACGAGCTTGTCCAGACAATAAAATGGTTTATCGGAATGGGCCACAGGCCAAGATATGGTCGATGGACTTACTGGGAGAAGTTTGACTACTTTGCTGTTTTCTGGGGTGTTGCAATGATTGGATTTACTGGTCTAACACTATGGTTCCCTGAATTCTTTACTAGATTCTTGCCGGGATCATTTATCAATATTGCGACAGTAATTCACTCTGACGAGGCGTTGTTGGCAACTGGATTTATCTTTACAATCCACTTCTTTAACACTCACTTCCGTCCGGATAAATTCCCAATGGATCCTGTTATCTTTACAGGAAGTATTCCGTTGGAAGAGTTCAAAGAAGATCGACCAAGAGAATATGAGGAACTTGTTGAAAGTGGTAAATTGGAAGAACTTCTGGTCGATCCAAAGCCAACCTACATTGTGAGATGGCGTAAGGTGTTTGGGTTCGTAGCGCTGTTTATTGGACTGTCGCTTGTAATAATCATAATTGTAGCCCAGTTGATTGGTTATCATTAGGATTTGAGTTGGGGCCCGTTAAAAACCGGGCCCCGCTGGTAAAAGGAGTAAATCATGAAACGACTAATTACTATATCTATATTAGTAATACTGATGTCTATGTCTTTATTTGCAGAAGACTCAATCAAGTTTAACGGAACCTACTGGTATATTCTGGATAACATTACCGAAGTTGGCCCAGACGCTGAATTCAAACTCTGGATGTCGATACCAACCAGTGACGCCTCGCAGGATCTTGTGATTCGCAACATATACCCAAAACCGGCAGAAATCTCTGAAGATACTGAACAAGGCAATCGGATTGGAATCTGGAGTCTTGTACCGGTGGAAGATCAACTAACTTTACTTGTTAAAATTGAAATTAGCGGGGAGTCGCACCCGGTTTTAACAAATATCAATGCAGCCGATGTAAAGCCGTACAACAAAGATTCAAAATTGTTCAAGCGATTTACAGCTTCAGGTCAGTGGATTGATACTGAAGGAGCAGCTTTGGACAGAGCTCTTTCAATTGTTGGCAACCAGACAAACCCATATCTTCAGGCAAAAGCTATATTCAGTTGGATGAATGATAATATGAATTTTATTCCAGCTAACCAGGCAGAACGGTCTGCGAAAACAACCTTGATGCTCAGAAGCGGAGATTGTGGTCAGTATTCAATTCTTTTTACTGCAATGTGCAGGTCCCTGGAAATACCAACAAGGGTTGTCAGTGGATTCTGGATTAATGGCGGACATCATCGCTGGTCTGAATTTTATATTGAGGGTGAGGGCTGGATTCCTGTAGATGTTGCAGCTGCTCAAATTCTAATGCCTGATCATGTAGTTTTTTCTGAAGCTGAAAAAAACAGCTTTCTTGAACAGAAAAAAATTACAACAAGTAATCCTGAATGGTTTTTTGGTAACAGTCCAGCAAGTCTGATAAGAGTAACTACTGGAAACAATATTACAGTTCCTTCAAAGACAGGAAAAACTGCGCGATTTGTTTCACTCGAACCGGGTGGAGTAAATGCCTTTCCAGAAGCTTCAGAGGTTTATGGTCTGAATAATGATGTTGTTCAGGGTAGTTATTTCCTAACCGGGAAACAGTCAAATAATAGTGATTATGCTCACAACATTGCCCACCAGAAGCTTGCATCAAAATTTTTCAAACATGGTCTGCTTGATATTGTTGAGCGAGGTTGTTTATTTGCACAGGAAGAAGATCCTGATGGCGTAGCAAGCTGGATTAACCTGGGAAAAGTTGCTTTACGCAAAGGAAAATACCCCAAAGCTGAAGCATATTTCAAGCGGGCAATGCGGGGTACTGTAACAGATAGAAAAGATAAACTTGAGAGTATAATCTGGGTTCACAATTATCTTGGTAATTGTTATGATTTGATTGGTCGCAGGGATATGGCTCTGGAGCAGTACAGGAAGGTACTCGCATTAGATAATAACTACAGAGGTGCTGTAGCTTATGCTGAAAAGTTCAGCAACAGACCGTTCATGAAGTCAGATTTTGAGTGAGAGCAAAGAATACAAGAATATTCGATATTAATGAATTTAAATCATAGTATATCAATATGATATAACTATGTGAAAATAAATGAGTTATGGGTAACATCCTGCTTGTGGAAGGGTGTTTCAGTGCATAATGTTAGCAACTGGTAACTAGTTTGTTGATTACTTAACATGGAGGCATGAATTCATGTCGCGCTCAGTTTTTAAATTAATTCTTTTGGTCTTGCTCCTTCCTGTCATTTGCTTGTCACAGGAAAACGATATCTGCGCAGATTGTCATACTGACTCAGGTGGTGATCCAGTTGAGGTTTCAACTGCATCATTAATGGGTTCTGCTCATGAAGATTTTGATTGTGTGGACTGTCACTATTTAGAAGATCCTGAAGATCATGCTGAAGACCTTGATGATGTGGATTGTGGCGAATGCCATGATGAGGTGTCGGAACAATATACTATACATGGTAGAGCAGTAGTTGGTGAATCTGCTTACGCACCCCAATGTAAAGATTGTCATGGAACTCACCGGATTTTACCGCCTAGAC
>JABIBH010000374.1 GCA_018652925.1 bacterium
CGTTTTAATCAGTGGTAATTCAGTAAATGCTTTTAGTAGTAATGGAGTTTCTTTAACCGGTTTCCCGGTATCGATTCCACAATTATTTCCACTTCCTATGGATATTCAATTATCTGGTTCAGTAGTTGTTTTTGATTCCACTGGAGATGGCGTAAACGAGATTTATGTAACAAGTACAGATGGTCACTTGATTGGACTGGATTGTTTTGGCAATTTGATGGATTTCACTCCACTACTTTGTGCAGACAGCGGTCAGGCAGCTATGGTAGTGACCAGCGTCGATGATTTCAACTTGGGATATTCTGTATGGATTGTAACTGCTGGCAGTGGGGCAGCCCCTGGGGCCAGCTCAGTGGAAATAGGCGGTCGCATAACAGGGATTTCAACTCCTGCAGATCAGATTGCTCTGATGGAAACTTCAAAATGGCTCGGTTATAGAGGTGGATCCTCCAGAAGAGGCCCGGTAGGTGAGGCGATTGACCTCGCAATAACCGCTCCCGAAACTGTTAATGCCAATCTGTTTATTTGCTACCCGAACCCGGTTGGCTCTGATGCCTTGGCTAATTTCCGATTCTTTGTTCCAGCTGCAACTTCAGCAACTATTTCAGTCTACAACCTTGAAGGTGAACTTGTGACCAGTATTACCAGATCGGTTGACAGTGGAATGATAAATGAAATTCAGTGGTTCTGTGGTAGTGCTGCTTCTGGAGTTTACATCTGCAGGTTGTCTCTAGAAACAGACGATGGAGTTGAAGTCAGGCAAACGGTTCTCGCAATTGAACGCTAACTTCTGACAATTGTCAGAGAGGATGATAAAAATGTTTTTTAGAATTTTGTTGATAATGGTTTGTGCAGTACCGCTTTTTGCAGGCGGCAGTGCAGAGTGGATACTGGCCAATTCAGTTGGAACTGATGTTTCTGAAGATGCCAATACTTTCTATCAATCTGATCTTGGGTCTTCTTATAGTGGTAGTGGTTATGCCGATTCTGGTAAAGCCTTGCCGCTGCTGATGTCTGCAATACTCCCTGGTGCTGGAGAAGTATATACAGGTCATCGCCGTGGTTGGGCAATGATCGTGCTTGATGCTGCATCGTGGATGAAAATACGCAGTTACAACAGTGATGGTGATAAATTCGAGGAAGACTATATCGCCTATGCTGATTTGCATTGGGATGAGAACAGGCTACAGGCCAGTTGCAATACTAATGATGTGTCAGATCCAGCTGGCTTTTATGATGAAGACAATCTGGGAAATGCTTTTTACGACGTTACTGATATGACAGATCTTTCGCTGTGGGTTTCTCGTGAAGATGATGAACGAGAATATTATGAGAACCTTGGGAAATGGGATCAATTCGTATTTGGGTGGGATGACTTTTCAGAAAACTACTTCCTGCATTATGGATTTGAAGATACTGAAAATACTTCAGTTCTGCGTGACGGCAGTGTCAGTCCTCATCGCGAATTTTATCGTTCACTACGTAAGCAGTCCAATGATGCCTATGCCAATGCCGATAAACTTTTCACGATGAATTTATTGGTCAGAGTTTTCAGTGTCATTCAAACCGCGTATCTGAATGGAATGATTTTTAATGGTGACAGCGATGGTTTTGCAGTTGCTGGACATAATGTAAATCTTGTTGCGCAGCCTCAAGGGGTTTATGGCAGCAAGATTGGAGTTTCTCTTTCTTACTAATCAGAATTCAAGGAGTTTGGTTTGAAGAAGTTAATTACAGTCACAATTGTTTTGATGATTGCATCAAGCACATTTGCCGGAATTATGGAAGCAGAGAATAATCTGTTTGGTTCTTCAGTAGAACGAATCATGCAGAGTGGCCCTGCAAGTGGAGGCATTGGTGGCAGCAGGGTAGAGCAAGACTCACCTCAGTTCAGCAATATGGGTAAAAAGATGACAGCTGGCGCACTGTCGCTATTTCTTCCTGGGGCTGGCCAATATTACAATGGTGACCACAAGAAAGCTTATATGTTTGCCGGCTTTGAGGCTGGAGTGTGGGCTGCATATGGAATATTTGATTCACAGGCTGCTGGCCGCGAGGAAGATGCACGTGAATATGCATTTCTTTTTGCTGATGTCTCAGGTGTACATGCAGACGATTATTGGCGCGTTATTGGTCGTTATGACTATAGTGATCAGTATAATGAAGTCTTGCTGCGCGAAGCTCGTGCAACTGGAGAAGAGGCAGAGCTTATTTCAGGTGCAGATCAATGGCAGTGGAGAAATGGGGAGTATCGCAGAGGATACCAGTTACTGCGTGCAGATACCAATCGAGCTGCTGAGCGCAGAGAATCGATGATAGTTTTTGCAGTTCTAAACCGTGTTGTTTCCATATGGGATGCAGTGCGTTCAACTGGAGAAGACAAGCCGTTAGCTACTATTGGTGGTTATGATCTTGAACTGACTTATTCTGACAGTATGCATAACCCGGAGGCGGGATGGTTACTGACACGCAATTTCTGATTCGCAATCTATTTGTTATTGCTGTAATCGTCGTGGCTGGTTGTGCACCGTCGCCACGCAACATAAATCCTCAATCTCAAGTTGATGTGGTTTTGCCTGTCGATCTTGAATTTGTTGGTGTATACGAAAACGAAAAAGGCGCTCCATATTTCCCAATCGATTCAATTTCAGCTGTAAAGTATGCCAATGACGGGACTCTTTATTTCAGTGATGAAGTAAGAGGACTTGTTCACGGATTGGACCCCCGAAAGGGCGATTGGTTTACGTTTGATACTCCTGGTGCATTTTTCAGACCTGTCGATATTCAGGTGGATGGGCTGTGGGTTTTAGTTCTGGATTTTGAGAATCGGATGCTGTTCCGCTTCAATAAAGTTGGCGTCTACCACAACCGACTGATTAATTTCCCTTTTCTTGATCCTGGTTACAACAGAGAACCGTTTGCATTTGATATGGATGTCGATGGCCGGGTTGTTGTCTGCGATTACTCTGAGCAACAGGTACTGATGCTGGACTCATATCTGGAGTTGCAGCAATACCTTGGCAGTAGCGGAACTAATCGTGAACAGTTTTTGCAGCCGTCTGGAATTGCTTATCGACCTGATGGTGGCTTTGTGGTTTCTGATCAAGGAAATAGCAGAGTACATTTATATAATCGAATGGGATATTTTGAAGCTGATACTGGAGGTTGGTACGACCCCAAAAATCCGATGCGAACTCCCCAGGGTATTGACTCCGATTCTGCCGGTAATATTTTCGTAGCAGCCCCTGCAGCGTCAGCTGTTCATGTTTATTCTCGTGGTCTTGAATATCTTTTCTCTGCC
>JABIBH010000375.1 GCA_018652925.1 bacterium
CGTCCTTGTGTCTCTTCAACCCAGATCGCTTCAATGTATCGGGCGAAACCTTCGTTGAGCCAGATGTCAGGCCAGTTCCAGGGGGTCAGCATGTCCCCAAACCATTGGTGGGCAAGTTCGTGGATAACAATTTTATGTCTTATACCAGTGCCTGGCAGTACCCAGCCTCCTAGGCTGGTAATGGTCTGATGTTCCATCGCGCCACCCCAATGTACTTCCACTTGACCATAGCGCTCCTCTGCAAATGGATATGGGCCACACATTTCACCGAGCAGATTTATCATATCGCAGGTTGGAGCTAAATCAATTAAGGCATTTTCAGCATGATAGGGGTAGATGTGGTAGCTCAGCGGAATGTCGCCGCACATTTCGTCCCATTCAACGTAGTTGCTGATATTCAGCGCAACCAGATATGTCGATATGGGATAATCTTCGTGCCAAGTGAATTTTATCTGATCGCCGATTTGAGTTTCCTCAACCAGCAGGCCGTTGGAAACCAACACTAGTGTATCTGCAACAGTTGAGCTCATTGTCATTGTTGCTTTGTCTGAAGGGTGATCTTTGCATGGCCACCAGCTATGCGCAGTCCACGGTTCGCTTATTGTAAAGATTGTCGGGCCGTCGCCATCTGGGTTGATTATCGTGCCATTGTGTTCCCGGAAATACATTCCGGCGCCCAGTTCGCCATGAGGCTGTGGTTCTCCATGGTACCAGGTATCGATGGTTATTTGGCCATTTTGAAATGGGACTGGTTGATCGACCATAAGTGAATCACCAGAGTGGGACCAGACTACAGGGGAGTTGTCCCACTTCAGAGAGTCAACTGTCATAGTGGAGACCAGATCAAAATGCAGCGGGTCATTACCAAGAAGTTTCAGAATGGTTGTAACCCTACCTGTGATAAACTGATTTTCAATATCGACATTTATATCAATAGTGTAATGTGTAACATCGAAACCTCTGCTGGTTGTATCAGGTGCAGTGGTTGACAGAAGGACAGAGCCAGGCTTTTCGCAAACAAAAGGCTCTGCTGCAAATGCAGGACAACTCAATAATATCAGAATTGTTAAAAACAGTTTCACTTGTTTCCCGTCGTTATTGTGATTGCAATACTATACACCTGACTTATTTTAGAACTCAACAGGGAAGTGTGATAATAATGTTTGTTTTTTAACAGGTGGTGTTGCATTTTCCTTGCGAGTTGAGTTTTTAAACCGGAGAAGTGGTATGCTAGATATAAAATCAGACTTTGAGCCAAACGGTTATTCTGAGTGGCGCAAAGTTGTTGAAAAAGATTTAAAAGGGGCAGACTTTGTCCGTAAACTTGTTCGCCAGACTTACGCAGGGTTGCAGATAGAGCCTCTCTATACAGATGCAGAGCCTAATCAGATTCCCTTACCAGGAGTTGCTGGTTGGGATATACGGCAGGAACACGTTCATCCCGATCCTTCAGCAGTGCGCGAAAATATAGCTCGTGATATTGCTGGTGGCTGTACTTCTGTGCTGCTGAGAAGTGACCCGACCGGGCAAAAAGGGATTGTGTTAGATTCCCTTGAAGAAGTTTTACAGGACTTTGATGGGCCGGTTGCACTTGAAGGTGGATTCAGGTTTGCTGAGACATCGGCGAAACTGCTGGATTACTGGAAAGATAAAACTCCCAGAGGCGCGCTTTTGTGTGACCCGGTTGGAGCGATGGTTGTAACTGGCAAGGTGCAAGACTCTATTGAAGAAGCTATTGAATCGATGGCGAAAATTGCTGCTCAGTGCGTAGACTTTGATGAGGTTACCGTTCCGAAAGTATCGGCCTGTGTTTATCATGATGCTGGTGCAGATGAAGTTCAGGAACTCGCGTTTACAATGAGCACTGCTTTGCATTATCTACGTGCGATGGAAAAACAGGGGATTGCACTTGAAGTTGCGATAAAACAATTTCAGTTCTGTTACCCGGTTTCAACCCAGTTTTTTGGCGATATTGCAAAGCTCAGAGCTGCTCGAATAATGTGGAACAGAATTGTCACAGCAAGTGGTTGTGATGTATCGATGCAATTGCATTGCAGGACATCTCAACGGATGCTGACCAAGGTTGATCCGTGGGTAAACATCCTGCGCAATACGACTGCTGTTTTTGCTGGCGCAGTTGGTGGGGCAGACATTATGACAGTTTTGCCTCATGATCAGTTGCTCGGTTTGAGCAGTAGGCAAGCTCGTAGAATTGCCAGAAATTTACAGGTTGTTCTACAGGAAGAATCAAGGCTTGGGTTTGTTGCAGACCCTGCTGCCGGAAGCTGGTTTATTGAATCCCGCACAACTGAACTCGCCGAAAAAGCATGGCAGAAATTGCAGGAAGTTGAAGCTGCTGGTGGAATCGTAAAACTATTGCTCGCTGGAACTGTTAAACAGGAAATCAATGCAGTTGCAGAAAAAAGAGAAGCCGATGTTGCAACTCGCAAGTACCCAATCACTGGTGTAAACGAGTTCCCGTTGCTTGATGAAAAACTTCCTGAAACAGAAACCCGTAATCCAAAGCCGATGGCTGAGTTTTCCAAAGGAGCTGATGTTCCCGAGGCAAAGATGTTGCTTAGAAGACCATCGGAAGTTTACGAAAAGTTCAGAAGCTGCGCTAAAGGTGAAAAAGTGTTCCTTCTGAAGCTGGGATCAGTGGCTAGACATACTGCCCGTGCATCGTTTGCAGAAAATCTGTTTGCAACTGGTGGCATTGCTGCTGTCGATGGCATAACAGTTGATGAGTTTTCAAAGTCTGGTTGCAACTGTGCAGTTATTTGTGGCCATGATGATGATTACAAGGAACAGGCATCAAATATTGCTTCCGAGTTGAAAAAAGCAGGAACAAAAGAAGTATTACTCGCTGGAAAAGGCGATTATGAAAATATCGATGGATCAATATATATGGGATGTAATGTTCCAGAGATATTGCAGGCAGTTATGGAGGTGAAGTAATGAGTAACATTCCAGATATCACAAAACTGGCTTTGGAAAACAATACTGAACCGAAAAACGGATCCGACAAAACATGGTCCAGCCCTGAAGGAATTGAAATCAAACAACGGTATTGTGCGGAAGATTTGCAGGATGTAACTCATCTTGAAACTGTACCAGGGATACCTCCATTTTTGCGAGGCCCATACGCATCTATGTATTGCATGCGTCCATGGACAATCCGCCAGTATGCGGGATTTTCTACAGCTGAAGAGAGTAATGCATTTTATCGTCGGAATCTTTTGCAGGGGCAGAAGGGGTTGTCCATTGCATTTGATCTGGCAACTCATCGTGGGTATGACTCTGATCATCCACGAGTAGTTGGCGATGTTGGTATGGCTGGTGTTGCAATCGATTCTATAGAGGATATGCGAATCCTGTTTGACAGAATTCCGTTGGGCGAGATGAGTGTGTCGATGACAATGAACGGCGCAGTGCTTCCAATCCTGGCCCTTTACATTGTTGCTGCTGAAGAGCAGGGTGTGCCATTGGAAAAACTGAGTGGCACAATCCAGAATGACATTTTAAAAGAGTTCATGGTTCGAAATACATACATCTATCCACCAGAATCGAGTATGCGGATTATTGGTGATATTTTTGCATATACTTCCAAAAATATGCCAAAGTACAACTCTATTTCCATCTCCGGCTATCACATGCAGGAAGCAGGAGCTACCGCTGATCTTGAGTTGGCATACACTCTGGCAGATGGTGTGGAATACATCAGAACAGGGATTAAAGCTGGATTGACTGTTGATCAGTTTGCGCCAAGACTTTCATTTTTCTGGGCTGTTGGTATGAATCCATTCATGGAAATTGCCAAGTTGCGTGCAGGTAGACTGCTTTGGGCAAAGCTGGTTAAACAGTTCAATCCCAGTAATCCAAAAAGCATGTCACTGAGAACTCACAGTCAAACTTCAGGTTGGAGCTTAACTGCTCAGGATCTGTTCAATAATGTTGGCAGGACTTGTGTTGAGGCGATGGCAGCAACGCAGGGACATACTCAATCTTTGCATACAAACTCATTGGATGAAGCACTCGCTTTGCCTACCGATTTTTCTGCTCGCATCGCGCGAAATACTCAGTTGATGTTGCAACAGGAAACAGACACTTGCAGTTCTGTTGATCCGTGGGGTGGTAGTTTCTATGTTGAAAAGCTGACTCATGATCTGGCAGAAAGAGCATGGCAGCATATCACTGAAGTTGAAGAACTTGGTGGTATGGCAAAGGCAATTGAGTCGGGGATTCCAAAGTTGAGGATTGAAGAAGCATCGGCTAGAACCCAAGCCAGGATTGACTCAGGCAGGCAGACTGTTGTTGGAGTTAATAAATATAAGTTATCTGAAGAAGAGCATATCGATGTTCTTAAAGTTGATAATAGTAATGTCAGAAAAAGTCAGTTGGCAAGGCTTGAGAAATTGCGCAGTGAAAGAGATGAGTCTGAAGTAACTGCTGCTTTGAAGAAA
>JABIBH010000376.1 GCA_018652925.1 bacterium
CGCAGCCTTTGGACCACCGCTTCTGTTATCGTTGTGGTGGCGGAGAACAAGTCGAGCTGGAGTTCTGGCAGGGTTAATTGCTGGAACAATCAGCGTTTTAATCTGGTATAACGTACCAGTTCTAAAAAATAGTCTTTACGAGTTGATTCCGGGGTTTATGATATCGATGTTATCAGTAGTGATATTCAGCATCGCAATTCCAAATAAAAGTGACAGGGAGGTCATGTAATGAACGACGACAAAGTCAACGAAGATCCAATGGAATTTGTAAATCAGGAACCAGACGAACCAGTAGCTGAACCTGCCCCAAAACCAACAGCCAGGCCCCGTAGTGGAACTACATCCCGCAATCAGGGAAACAGTAAAATGATTATTGGCATTGTAGCTGTAGCAGTAGTCATTGCTGCTGCTATACTGTGGCCTCGTGGTGGTGGAGATGTCGATGATAATGTTTCTGTGATGACTCTTGAAAATCAGCCTGTTCCAACTGTTGATGCTCCTGTAAGCAGCGACGTCAATATTGATGATGCAGTAACTGAAATTGTTCCAGAATCATCTGAAGCAACAACACCTACGCCGGAACCAATACCTGAACCGGTCAAAGTAGTTGCAACACCAGAACCAGCCATTACTGCCAACATCGGTTCTCCAGGTTCTGAAGGTAGTTGGGGAATTCAGGTCTTTGCTTCAAGTACCAGACAAGGCGCAGAGAACTACAAGGCTAAAATGGATGCCAAGGGATTCAGGGCTGTTGTCATACCCGGTGACGATGGAAAACATCGAGTCTGGATTGGCTATTTCAAGTCTCGTGATTATGCTGAAGCATGGAAAAGAACAAATAGCGGATCGATTCCGGACAAAACAATGGTTAAACAAAGATAATATAAAAAAAGGGCTACCTTTTCAGGTAGCCCTTCCTCACTTACTAGCTTTAATCGTCAGAGATCAACTCAGGATGCTCAAGCCGTTTGGTTTTAAAACTCAAACACATTAACCCCGTAGCCAATCTTTCGTTCCGAACTATTATATCTTTTGGCAAACGCAAATCTACTGGAGTGTAGTTCCAGATACCTCTGACACCAGCATCAACCAGTTTTACGGCGGTTTCCTGGGCAACAAGGCTAGGAACAGTAATTGCGGCCAGGCGGACGTTTTTCTTCTTGATTACAGTGGCAATATTTTCTATTGGCTCAATTTTAATGCCACGAATCTTTATACCGATTAAATCAGGATCATTATCAAAAATACCCACCAAAGGAAATCCCTGCCGCTCAAAATTTGCATAGTTGCAAAGAGCCTGCCCAAGGTGGCCAGCACCAACAACAACAAATGGAACAGGATTGTCTACACCGATAATCTCTTCAAGTGCAGGAACGAGTTGATCAACATCATAAGGGCGGCCAGGCTTACTGAAACCACCGAAATAGTGAAAATCGTGGCGAAGCTGACTTGCTTTAATGTCCAGCGACATAGCCAATTGCCTGGAAGAAACTTCCCTTACTCCTGCTTGTTGCAAAAGAATCAATTTATCGAGATAAAGTGGTAAACGCCTGATAGTTGCGTCAGGGACACGAAATTGCTTCCCTTTTTTATTAGTTATTTTCAAAGTATTAACCTCTCCGATTAGAAAAATGTCAGATGCTGACAAAAATAAGCTGGACCTGTTAATTAATCTACAACATTATCGCATTTTGTCAACAGTCGCCTTGCGCTTGTTCGCAACAGTTAAGCTATAATTGCAATTTCAGAGTTGGAACAATGGGGTTGAAAAGCTATATTTCCACGGAATTGTAGAATCAGTTTGGTTCTTGACCACTACTTATTATATCAGGTGAAACAATGGCTAAATACGCTGTTACCAATCCAGTACTGACAGACCCATTGCCTATTTACGGCAGCTGGACTGAAGAAGATTATAAAAATGTTGGTTTAATTTCCGGCCTGGAAGTTCATCAGCAGTTGCTTTCTGTGCGAAAATTATTCTGCCGATGCCCTGCTGGCATCTATTCCAAGATCCACGATGCAGAAATTTTACGTCATATGCGCCCTACTCTCTCTGAAATGGGCGATTACGATGGCACTGCATTGATGGAATTCAAGACTCGTAAAGAAATTACATATCTTCTGAAAAACGAAACTGTCTGCACTTATGAAATGGATGATGCACCTCCTTTTGAAATTGATGATCTGGCACTGGACTCTTCTATCTATATTTCAATGATGATGGGCCTGCAAGTTGTTGATGAGATACACATCGCACGGAAACAATATCTTGATGGCAGTATCCCAACCGGATTTCAGCGAACTGCAATTATCGGTGTGACTGGGTCAATTCCTTTTAATGGGAAAAGTATTGCAATTCGTCAGCTATCAATTGAAGAAGATTCATGTCGAGAAGTGCAGGATCAGGGACACGACATGGTGTTTCGTGCTGACAGACTTGGAATGCCACTGATTGAAACTGTCACAGATCCTGATATGAAAACTCCCGATGAAGTTGCACAGGTATGTGAAATAATCCGTCAACTTAACAGAGCTACCGGGCTGGTTCGTACTGGATGCGGTGCTGGCAGACAAGACGTGAATGTCAGTATCACCGGTGGTACCAGAATTGAAATTAAAGGTGTTTCAAGCATCAAACAGATTCCGGTGCTTGTTCATAACGAAGCTTTACGACAAAGAGCATTGCTCGCTATCAGAGATGAATTGCAAGAGCGTGGAATTACAGAAGAATCAATTGTAGACAACTCTGTTGATGTAACTGAATTACTATCTGGCACCGACTACAGATTCCTGAGTAAAGCTCTTGATAAAGGTAATGTTGTTTCAGCTGTTCCCTTGACTGGATTTGAAGGACTGCTTGTAGTTCAAACACAACCTCGAACAGCTTTCCTGAAAGAATTTTCTGACAGAGTACGCGTTATTGCCTGTATCAACAGACTTCCAAACCTGCTCTCCTCAACTGACGGTATTGAAACACTGAGCAGCAGTGAGTGGGAAAAAGTTGAAAAGGCAACAGGAGTTAATCATGGTACGCCGGTTCTGATTGTCTGGGGTGACAAGCGCGATGTTGAAACTGCAACTACGGAAATCCTGATTCGTGCCAGAGAAGCTACCGTTGGCATTCCTGAAGAAACTCGTCAATCCCTGGTCGATGGGACCAACGGATTTGAGAGAATACTGCCAGGTGCCAGCAGAATGTATCCAGATACTGATCTCCCACCGGAAGTTTTGACAAGTGAAAGACTGGACAAAATTCGTGGCAGTCTTGTGCTTACTCCCTGGGAAAGACTGGAGCTGCTGAAAAACGATGGAGTTAATGACGACCTTGCCAATCGGCTCTCAATAAATCAGCTGTTCATACTTTACAAAGAACTACGTGACTTGCCAGACGGTAAAAACTTCAATCACAACCAGCTTGCATCACTGCTATTGGACAGAGATTGTCCTCGACCAAAGAGTATGGCAGCTCTGCAATGGTGGCGCGATA
>JABIBH010000377.1 GCA_018652925.1 bacterium
CACCGGAAAGTAATCTAATCTGATCAACTCTCTTGCCTTTAGGCTGTGCAACAACCTTGATCTGACTTTCAAGTGGATCATCAGTTCTGAGTTGCAAGAGATCTGCACGGCCACCGTTGAACAGAGTCTGAAATACAGCTATGTAGTTCTTGCGCACTTCATCAAAGGTTGTCTGGAACATATCGCTTGCTGTGCGATTTATCTGACTGATGGTTGAAGTTAAATCGCTTCGAGCTTTCTCAACATCGGCAAGTTGTTCTTCAAGGAAATTGAATCGTTCATTTTTCTGTTCGTACTCTTCAACTGCAAGATGGTTGACTGCTCCCAGTGAACCAATCTTACGACGTCCATCTTCAAGAATGGAAGTTGCCTGAGATACCTGGAAAACACCTTCGTCCATTTCAAGTTCTTTTGGAATTGCATCAGGATCAATGGAACGAACCAATTCCCGGAATGTTCCTTTGTACTGATCCTCAATCCTTTCAACAATATTCGCTGCGCGGACTTCAATGGTGGCAAGCTCGGTTTCAGATTCGTGCACACCTTCCCGGCAACCTATTTTCTTGTCTTCAATTTCTTTAACTCGATCATGCCATGCAGCCGTTTCATTGTGAATTGTACTGATGGAATCAGTAGCAGTACGAACCAGAAGTCTTCTGCGCTCTCGTTCATCAATACCATCGGTAACAACCAGGCGCTTCTCTTCCATTTCGACTTCCATCAACTTGATCTCATTAAGATCCTGGTCATTCTCCTGAATAAGTCTTTCCTCGGAAGAATCCAGGGAAGCAACAGTCTCGCGCCGATGCTCCAGAGCAGTATCAAGCTCCCGCAACTCACCTTGCTTGTTTGAATAATCCAGTTTGAGTTCGGAAGTTGTTGACCTCAACCCGTCCCGGTCCCGCTCTCCAGTCTGCACTTTGGTTTTAAGATCATCCAGCAACATGCCACTGTCGTTACGTTGCCTGCCTGCAGTATTTAAACTTTCGGTAAGTTTTTCTTTTTGTTGTTCGTAATTTCCCAATGAACTTTTTGCATCATTATGTTCATTAACAATTGCCAACAACCTGAGGTCATCGGCTTCTCTTCTACTTCTGGCTCCGGCAAGATCGCCGTGTGCCCTGGAAATTTCTACATCAAGTTCAGACAGTTGATTTTTTCCAGATTCAACTTTTAATGACAATTCCTGCGAGAGGTCTCTGGCATTCACCAGGCTTACCAGGTTTTGGGACAACTTCTCTGTCAGGCGAACAACATTACTGTCAATTTCTTCCAACTTGTCGCCACGACCAAGCATCGACACTTCTTCAGATTGTCCCTGGCCACCGCGAATAACACCATCACTTGAAACCAGTAATCCTGATCGCGAGACATAGAAGCAATGCTCATTGGTGTTATGCGATGCAGCAGCCATAACCGCATTGTTGTCATCAGCATAAAGCCATGTTCTAGCAAGAAGCCATTTAAGGTGACTGGAATCTAGACCGGGGCCATTAACAACTTCAAGAGCAGACTTTCCACCAGCAGGAGCGTCTCCAGCAGGTGTCGATTTCAATGACCCGGAAAGTAAAAAGTTGGCAACACCACTGTTACCGTCACGCAGTTCCGCAACAAGCTGTATTGCAGTTTCGCTGGAGTCCACAACTACTGAATCAAGCAGTCCACTTAAAACCGTTTCAACGGCTGCACTCCACTCAGAGTCTACGCTGATATTGTCAGCAAGACTGCCAATCACACTTTGATTGTCTATGTTTTTCTGAAGAATAGCTTTCGCCGCTCCACCAAAACCGTGATAGCTGTCTTTGATTTTTTTCAGCAACTCACGTTTGTTTTTCAGCGACTCAAGATTGGCTTCAAGGGAAGCATCTTCCCTGTTCAGAGTATCAATCAGGTCCCGTTGTTCTTCTCGCAGCTTTTCAACACCAGAGAGCTCCAACAACAATTCAGTGCGCTTGCCTGAAAGTTCTTCCTTTTTGGTTTCAAGCCCACCAAAGGCAGACTTTTCCTGCTCCTGCTTTTGGTTGAGTTGTAACTGTTCCTGGTCAAGGGATCGTAACTGTTCCCGTCGATTTTCAATTCTGACTTCAATTTCGCGCAGCTCACTTTTACCGTGACTATCCTGCTCAATGAATTCGATATTCATCTGAGAAGCACGTTCCAGAGACTGCCTGTCTTTTGAAAACCGGGATTCCATTAAATCCAGATCTTCCTGCATAGTGGCAATATCACGCTTCAATACATCAACAGAAGCAATTACATCAGATTTTCTGCTCTTGAGATCCAGCAATTCCGATTGCATTTTTTCTCTGCGAGAGCGAACCGAAGAGAGTTCAGTTGTGTTATCTTCAAATCGCTTCCGATGATCTTCAACCCGATGCTCTAGCAATAAAACCCGTTGCTCGGAATTTTGCAGTTCAGATTCAAAAACCCGCAGGGATTCTTCAAGCCCGTGTCTTTCTGCTTCTCGTTCTTCAACAGCAGGACGCGTGGACTCTATCTGTGCTCTCAATCCAGCCAATTCACCTGAGTCGGCCTCAAGTAGAACAGTCATCTCCTGCTTTTTATCGCTGAGCTCCTTGGTTCGTTTTTCC
>JABIBH010000378.1 GCA_018652925.1 bacterium
ACACTAGTTACACGTGATCCGAACGTGGGTGGACAAGCCACGAATCAGGTCGTGCACGTCACTGCCGACGATGTATCTCTGAGCGATCTCACGATCGATGGCAGATATGGCTTTGACCAAGTCACTGGGCAAACCACGAATTACGGCATCATGGTTGCGGCCGCTGGGGTCACATTGACCAACGTGGATGTGCTGGATTCAACGAATCATGCCATCGAACTCAACAATGCCGATTACGCCACGCTAACAAACGTGCTCGTGAAGCGAACGGCCTTTGCACCTGGCTACTACAACCCTTTTGATTGTGGCCTGCGTTGTGTTGATTCCGAAAACCTGGACGTGGATGGTTTTGTCGCAGACGGGACCAAACGCGGTATCGTCGTATTCCAGGGCTTCAACAGTGGTACCCTTGAGGACATTACCATTCAAGGCAGCAGCGTGGCAGATAGCTACGGAGTTGGTTTGTACACATCACCAGCGCCGGGGTGGTGGCAACCTGCTTTTGGAAACTACGAAGGCGACTTGACCATCACATTTGAAGGCGTGAACCAGGTTGCAGGCGTAGACAACGGAATCTATATCAGTGATGAACTAATGACCAATGACATCACCCTGACTATTGATCCAGCTGCCACTTTTGATTACTTCGGCGCAACATCCAATGGAGCACTGCGCGTCGGTTCCGGCAGCGTACCAAACCTAGATACAGTCATGGCGTCCATGGGGCTGACGGATAAGACAGTGGGCCCGCCGGATCTGTATAACTACGATCAATGCTGGGGCTATGCTAATATTCGCGAGCATCCTTACTACTCACCATCGACGGATCTTGTGCTGGGTGACTTTGATACTTTCTGGGAAGGCGTAGAAGGCTATCACATCACTTCAGATTTTCAGATCAACATCGAGTATCAGGATGGAATCAATTGTTATGATGTTGACAACTTTAATGCCTATGCTCCTGGAGGAGAGTGGACCTACAACTTCTCCGATGAAGAACAATATGCATTCAATTACAGCGCCACAGGTGGTTTGACCATATATGAATATGATAATCTAGCAGAAACCGTTGGTGGTTCTGATATCAAGTGGACAATCACAGGCTGGCATCAAACTATTCTTGCCGGTGATGTAATTAATGGCAAGCTCGTTGTGCTTCCTAGTGGCACATACAGGCCATTCACGGGAGATGTCCCAGTTAATGATGTAGAGATATTTGACGGCGATTTGGATTGTGAGGTTCTTGGTTACACCTTTGACTTCAGTAATGGAGTTGTTGGAGGAATTTTGGGTGTCGAGAAGGTAGGAGATGCAATTATTGCAATTTCTCCTGAAGCAAGTGGTCCAATCAACTGCTCAGAATCATCTCTGCTAATAGTTGATATAGATCTTAGCGAAGCAGCTTCTGCTCTAAGAGGCTATGAAGTAACAGTTTCTGCAGGAGCAGAAGTAAGTTTTGATGCTTCAGATATAATTGATCTCGGGGCTTTGAGCTCAGTAGGTGCGCAAAGTTTCCATGCTGTTGATAATGGGGATGGTACAGTTACTGTTTCTGCTGCACTTCTAGGTGACACACCTGGTCTTACAGCTGCAGCAGATCTGTTTAGTATAAATACCCACGGGGCATCCACGGGCGAGGCCACGATTTCCCTAACAGCTGTACTTCGTGATCTAACAAATGGTGATATTAGCTTCACCACTTCCGATGCAAATGTATCAGTGGATTGTACTGCATCAGATGTGCCGACAATGGTTGCTGAACCAGTCTTCACAGCAGGCACTTCCAATACAGTTAGCTGGAGTGATGAGTCTGGTAGTGGGGCTGAGTTATATTATGCTGAGTGCTCATCTGTAAGTGACTTCTCAGCTGGCTTGGTAAATAGTGGCTGGATTGCTGATTTGAGCTATCAGTTTACGGATCTTACTGGTGGAGTAGAATATTACTACCATGTTAAGTCCAAAGATACTTATGATAATGAATCGGCTTATTCGGATGCAGTATTCTCGACCCAGGACTCTGCTTTACCAGTCTCCGAAGTAGATCCTCTTGTCTCATATCACAATACGATGGCCTTCGATGTTGCCTATACTGCTAGCGACTTACTTGTTGGTAGTCCGACTCGCTCATTAGCCAGCATTAAGTTGTTCTATCAGGTGGACGGAGGGAGTTGGATTCAATTTGGCGACACATTCACATCGAGTCCAATTGCGTTCACGGCAACATTCGAAGGCTGTTATGGTTTCTACACCATAGCTACAGATGATGCAGGTCAAGTTGAACTTGCTCCTGACCCCTTAGTTGCTGATGCTTCAACAATTGTTGATACCATTGATCCAGTAGGTACTTTTGTTATTAACAATGACGATGCTATTACAAATAGTGTTGATGTTACTTTGTACAATGCGATTACAGATGACAATGCTCCTCTGGAAATGCAGTTCAGTAATGATAACACAACATTCAGTAGCTGGGTTGCATACGATGCAACTGCGAGCTTTGCTCTAACAGTAGGAGATGGCGTAAAAACTGTTTACGCTAGGTTCAAGGATTCTGCAGAAAACATTTTCGAGATTGATGATAGCATCACTCTTGATGGTGCTTCAACAGCAGCTCCAACTGCGCTTGCCGTTGTTCCAGGAAATCAGAAGATTGATGTTTCATGGGTTGATCCTGTAGATCCCGACCTAACCGAGGTTGAAATCTGGCGTGGTGTCTGGCATGATGGATCAGGAGTTTCTGTATATCCTGAGTATGACGATGACGCAGGAAGTACAACCCCAACTAGACCAGCAGATCGTGCAGCCGCACTATCTAGTACTGAGTGGGAATTGGCTGGAACTGTTGATGCAGGAATAGAGGCATTTTCAGATGACAACCTTACAGCCCGTGGTATTTGTTACTATGAGTTGTTCGCAATAGATAGTGCTACAAATTATAGTGCTCCAGTTGCAGACAGTGCGCGAGCAACTAACTACTGGCTTGGTGATGTTGCAGATCCTTATAATGGACTTGTTAATACTGCCGATATCACAACACTTGGTGCTGCCTTTGGTGCAGACCATGGTGATGAAACTTACAATAACGAAGATGATGTTGGTCCAACAGGAGACATGAGCAGAGTCGGTATTCCAACTACAGATAACACAATAGACTTTGAAGACTTAATGGTCTTTGCAATGAACTATGGTGTTGTAGGTAGCAGGGAACTTGGTAACCCAGGTGCGCTTTCAATGGCAATTCTTGCCTGGAACTGTGTTGAGCCTGGTGTCTGGACTCTGGAACTTGTAGAACCTTGCGAAAACCTTCAGGGCTTGAAAATATCAGCTCCGGAGCAAGTTGCTCAAGTATCTATTGGTCAGCTGATTAGAGAACAGAATATGCCTTACTTCTTAAGTAACATTAACCAAAATGGCCTTGATGCTTCAATAGCATTAATGGGTACAGATCAGGTAATTATTGGTGCCGGTGAACTTCTTAAAGTCACAGTCGCTAATGAAGAAGACCTGACAAATATTTTGATTAGTGTTAGAGGCAGTGACAACAGCGAGATTGAATATCAGGTTGAAACAGAGATCACGGCAGTAGATCCTTTACCAACCGAATTCAAACTTGGCAACAACTATCCTAATCCTTTCAATCCACAAACAACAATCAGCTTTGATCTTCCATCAGAGCAAAAAGTGCGCTTGAGCATCTATGACATTAGTGGCCGTCTTATCAAGACATTAGTCAGTGAGTCAATGGAAGCTGGAAGCCACGATGTGGTTTGGGCAGGCAGAGATGAAAATGGCAGGGGAGTATCATCGGGAGTTTATTACTACCGAATAGATACAGGCATATTTAGCCAAACCCGTAAGATGACTTTGCTTAAGTAGGGTAATTGAAGGAAAATCTTCCCCCGGTGTAATCCGGGGGGAGAGAAAGTTGGGGGCTTGCAATATGAAAATAATAAACACAAGGACACGGTTTATTCTACTGATGTTGTTTCTTTTGGGTAGTAGCGTTTCTTATTGTGCAACCCTCAACTTCATTCCATCTAGTTCCGATACTTTACGGTGTGGTCTTACAAGGTCAATAACAGCTCAATATGTAGCCGATTTTAACACTTCACTGCGTGGGTATGAGGTAACTTTTCATTCTTCGGACGAGCTCAGTTTTTCTACCGAAGATATTGTAGATTTAGGTGCTTTTTCAGGAATTGGAAACCAGTTTTTTAATTGTTATTGGAATGTGGACGGTTCTGTAACAGTTGCTGTTGCTCTGCTTGGTGAAACTCCAGGGCTATGTAGCTCAGGTTCATTGTTCAGCATAAATGTTATTGGTCAGCAGTCTGGTACTGGACAATTAATAGTTGATGAAGTTATTTTCCGAAATCTTGAAAACCAAGACATCCCAGCTTACAGCCAAGATGCAACTATTGAAGTTTATTGTGAACCTGTACCAGTAGAACTTTACTTTAATCCAGAGTCAATCCAAATCGATCAGGGAGAAACTTCAACTATTGCAGTGATGATTAAAGAACCTGTAGAGATTAGAACAATCGAAATGACAGTGACTTATAACTCTGAACTTATTCAGAGTAACTCCGGTACACCAGGTGCCTTATTTCAAAATGCTGGTTGTCCAATATTTGAACACTTTGAAGATGGTGAGCTTAATCAATGGTATGGCTCAGCGGTTCTCTTGGGGGATGATTGTTGGATCGATTCTGCAGGAGAGCTTTATGTTTGGGAGTTTACTGGACTGATTGATGGTGTGTCGCCAATTGTTGCGGCAGAAGTTTATCTTTATAGCCCAGATGCTTCACTGATTGAACATGTCACAATCTCCACAACTCAAGTTATTCATAATGTGAATACTAGTTTTGGCACAGTAAAAGCGATGTTTAGATAGTTTGGAGTTTATGAAGAAACTGAAAATGCTTAAGCTTATTAGTTTTATAATTATTTTTCTGTATGCCACTTCAGGTATGGCAGAAATACTCAATGTGCCTGATACTTACAGTACAATTCAGGAGGCTATAAATAATACTATTGCTGGCGATACTATAAATGTTGCGCCTGGAGTATATCGCGAGCAATTATCAATTATAAATAAAAATATTACTTTGGTTGGTTCAGGAGTTGGGCTCAGTTTAATAGAGGCTCCAAATCCTGAAAACAGATCTACATATCAAATTACACAATGGAATGGCTCAACTTCTACAGTTGATGCAATTTTAGGCATTCAGGAGTCTGAAAATGTGACTGTTTCAGGTTTTTCAATCGATGGAAGACAAACCGGACCTGCAAATTATTATGGTATTCATATATTCAATTCAAGTGTTGAAATCCATCATTGTAAAATTGAAAATATCTTGTACCCAGCCTCACCAAGAACTAGGTCGGTATTGTCTTTGATTTCTACTCACGGTATTGATGTCAGTTATGATGTAAATATTCATCATTGTGAAATCCCGAATTTTCAAAAAGGAGGCATCGCTATACTTGGACCTGGAGCCAGTTTCGATGTCTCATATAACACAATTGTAAATGCATTAACAACGGATAATTTAGGTAATGGAATTCAATTGTCATATGGAGCTAGCGGGTCAACAATGTGTAATAATATTCAAGGTGCAGGGGATATAAGCCAAGCTAGTAATGCTACGGGAATTTTACTCTTTGAGAGTGGTGACCTGTCTATGACCAATGATGTTGTAAATTATTGTCAGGTAGGCATTAATTTCTGTTCATGGAATTGGATGTTTTTAGAATCTACAGAAACAAATATATTAATCGATGGGCTTGAGATACACAGTAACGAGTTTGCTTTTGTTGGGCACTTGGCTGGTAATAATAGTGATGTAAATATTGATATTTCTAATCTTAATTGCTATGACAATACAGATGATGGAATTGAGATATATGGAACTGGAGTAGACCCCTGGGGAGGAACTTTTTATACAGGATGGTTAAACGGAGATTTATCTGTATCAATCATTAATTCAACCATTGCAGACAATGGCGTTAATGGAATTTGGACAGCCGATTACTCTGGTAATAGCAATATTGTTATATTCGATGTTCATGAATCATCGTTTTTAAATTGTTCAGAACAGGCAATAAGTAATGGATTCTCGCAAACAATAGATGCTACATATTGTTATTGGAATGACTCCGATGGTCCTGTAGTCGAGGCAACCAGGAATGGCCAACATCGTGTGGCGCCATTATCAGAACCATTTGGAATGATTCTTCCTCAAAGTAGAGGTTCGGCTATAAGTAATAATCGTATTGGAGAATCAGTTTCAGGTCCAATCTACTATGAACCGTGGTATCGTAATGCTGAAATGACAATCCTTGGAGGTGATTATGCAACTATGTTTGTAGTTCCGGATAGTAGTGGTCCTATAATATGTGACCAAATCCAACCGCTTCACTTTTTATATATGCCAGAATCCACAACACCTCCAGCTAGGGGTTATGAAGTGACTTTTCATGGTACAGAAGAGCTTTCATTTTCATCCACAGATGTAATTGATTCAGGAGCTTTGTCAGGCATTGGAGAGCAGTCATTTCATTGCTACGATAATGATGATGGCTCTGTGACTATAGCAGCTACGCTACTTGGTGTTACAGATGGGCTTGCTAACTCCGATTCATTATTTTGTTTAAATGTAACAGGACAACAATCCGGTGTTGGGCAGATTGTTATAGATGAAATAGTATTTCGAGATTTGGCGAACGGAGAAGTCGCAATTTATGGACAAGGATTGGCAGTTGAGGTTCTTTGCTTGCCAACCAGCTTAACTATTTTACCTGAGACCAGTGATCCAATAATTTGTGACCAGGTTCTCCAACTTGATTTTATATATGCACCCCAGTCAGCATTATTAAAAGTTCGTGGCTATGAAGTGTCTATTTCCGGTACTGAAGAGCTCTCATTTTCTGCTGCAGATGTTATCGATTCAGGAGCTTTGTCAGATATTGGTGGTCAGGCCTTTTATTGCTATGACAATGACGATGGTTCGGTAACGGTTGCTGCAGCATTACTTGGACTCGCCAATGGCCTGGCAAGTTCTGACACATTATTTGCAATAAATATTACAGGTCAACAGACAGGAACTGGGCAACTAATAATTGATGAACTTATTTTAAGGGACTTAAATAATGGAGAGATTGTAATTGAAGGTTTTGATTTGGAAGTTGAAGTTGAGTGTGCGCCAGTTTTAGTTGAAAATCTGCCTCAAAAATTAATTCTATTTCAGAACTACCCAAATCCGTTTAATCCACAAACCACAATATCTTTTGTGTTACCTGAAGGTGATTCAATTATTTTGAACATCTATGATTTATCTGGTCGATTAGTGCATACCGTAATAGATGATTATGTTCACGCAGGGACTCATAATCTGATTTGGAAAAGCAAGGGTGTGGCGTCTGGAATTTATTACTATCGGCTGTCAACAACTGGTTTTTCCAAAACAAAAAAAATGGTTTTAATAAAATAGAAATACTCTATGAGACTTCTTTGAGAGAGTGTTAATGATTATACATTGAAATAGAGCAAAATTTATAATCAAGTCTCCCATGAAGTTGCACATTTGACTTCATGTTAATTAAATAATTTCTGTAATACATCCTTAATATTGCCATAATTCCATTAAATACATTGAGGATTTGCAACTCGCCCAATATGGTTCCTGGCGATGCGGATATAGCCTTGAATCATTGTTGTTACATCAGAGTCTTAGCGTGACATGCCAGAAGACCGGAAGAAAGGGTGTCAAACATTCGCTATCTTTTAATTGTTGCTGTGTGCCTCATAATGAGTCCAACATTTGCTTTAGCTGCCCATGTGTCACCTTCTGATGCCAATTTGATTTGTAACAACTGGATTGATTCTATTGTGTCATCACAAGGTTCTTGGGCAGATTCAAATTTGCCACAAATTATGTCCTCATCTGGCATTTATATAAATGATGTTCTAGTTGGATACCGATTTGATATTGAGCCTTCTGGATATGTAGTTGTTCCATCAATAAATGAGCTTGCTCCAGTCAAGTCATGGAGTGATACCGGCTTCTTTAATGATAATGGTTTTAGTGCTTTTGTAATCGACAATTTGTATCAAAGAGTAAAGATAGCAACACAGCTTACAGCCAATCAGAAGTTGAGAGCATTTCCCGATGCAATTTTAAATTATAACTCTCATAAGACTTTTAGTGAACGCGATTTTAAGCCAGCAAGAGATGAAATGAACCGTTATGGTCCTTTACTGGAAACAGAGTGGCATCAGGATTTTCCGTTTAATAAAAAGTGTCCTACAGGGGATGGTGGTAGAACATTTGTTGGATGTACTCCACTAGCAGCCGCTCAATTGACTAGATATTATAGTTGGCCAAGATCTGGTGCCGGCACTAAATCTTGGTGGTGGGATGGCGATACCGGTTGTGACGGTGAAAGCCCAGGACTAATAATCGAAGCTGATTATGATGATTTATACAGCTGGACTAATATGCCATTTTCAGTTGGCTGGAATGCTAGTCAAGAAGTACAAGAAGCTGTTTCAGAGTTGTGCTTTGAAATGAGTGTAGCATGTAATACTGAATTCAGTAGATGTGGCTCTGGCGCTTCACTTGCCGATGCCAAAACTGCTTTGATCAACCATTTTCGCTATAGTGAATCAGCTCAAGAGTTATCTCGATTTTGGTATCCAGATGAAGATCAGTGGTTTGAATTTATTCAACAAGAAATTCAACAAGGTAGGCCTATTCTCTATTCAAGTCTTATTCACACAATGGTATGTGATGGAACATTTACAAACGAATATATTAAACAGATTCATTTGAATTATGGTTGGGGCGGCCAAAGTAATAATTGGTTTTCTATCGATAATATAGAAACCAGTTATTATGACCTAACTGAAAAAATGCTAGTTGGTATTACGCCAGATGTTGCTGGAGTTGAGCCAGTAGTTGAAAATTTTAATGCATCAGGAATGGAGCGCTCTGCAATATTGAGATGGTCAGTTTCAGATGTTTGGTCTGAAACTGAATTCTTAGTCTTTAGGTCTAATGGCGACGATGTGTACATCTTAGAAACTGATATTCCACTTACTGGATTAGATAATTATATCTTCGAATCAATTTCCTCATACACAGAAAACACTAGGTGGAAGTTAGAAGCAATCGATTTGAATGGTAATCGATGGGAGTACGGACCTGTTTCTGTGCCAAGGACAAATCAAATTCAGATAATGATGAATATAAGTCAATCGACAAATGGATTTAAGACTCAGGTTAGCTTTTTATTAGATGTTGCGGGGGAAGTTATTTTTTCTGTTTATAATTTGCGCGGTGAAAAAGTCACTGAGAAATTTATTTATGGATTGCCTGGCATAAATACAGTTTCATGGGATGCTCAGAATGATTTTAGTCAGCCTGTATCGGCTGGGATTTATCTGGCAAAAGTGGCCGTTGGTAACTATTCCGAGTCTTGTAAAATAACAATAACTAAATAAAAAGGGTCCCTAGTTAGGGACCCTTAAAGTTTATTATATAGAAACTATCTAAACATGGTTTTTATTTGACCCCAAGTTGCAGTGTTGTTTTCAGTGGGATTGCCAGGATAAAGTATTTTAGTTCCAAACACTCTGTCATAACCATCGGGAACTGTAAAGAATGGAGGGCTGGGATCACTAATTCCAGTTCCAGTAAATCCCCAACCGCTAAGGTTATAACCTATTAATTCAATTAATTCCATAGATGAGCCTCCATCAAGATCACATGTTCCAATAGATGATCCAGAATAAATATCCCATCCAAATGGATCGCTCAGTAACATTGTCATCCCATTGTCAATGGTTCCGCGAAGAATCATCTCACCATCTGCAAATGTAGATGAATCAGACCAAACTCCAAGAGACCCACCTGATAGAGCATCTTTGTAAATGGCAAATTCTCCTCCAGTGAATACAACCTCTTTTATGCCGTTAGCGGGATTCCATTCGAATGTCTCTATTAACAACCCGGTTACACAGAGTGTGTATTGAAAGTTGTCATAATCCAAAGGTATTGGATTTGGAGTTGCTAATGGTGGATTGGCAATCCCAAAAACCTCTACTAAAGAACCTGGAGTGTCCTGTGCTGGACTAACTTTAGAGTAACCTTCAAATGTGAATTCGACTTGAGCAAAAGTAGAAGTGGCCAGAAGAGCCAACATGATTACCAGTGCTAGTTGTTTGTTAAACATTATGACACCTCCTATCTAAATAAATTTTTGATTGAGCCCCAACTTACATCATTATTTGAGATGGTTGACATGTAATAAACATGACCATCTGTCGATAAATCAAAGCCATGGGGGACAGTACTATCATTGTCGATGTTTACTACTCCAGCAATCGTAAAGCCAGTTGGATCCTCTAGTTCGTACCCTTGATTTTGAAACCAAGGTCCAAGTTCAAATGTTATCATACCCTGGTAATTACCAACTCCCAAAATATTGTCATATGTTAACGCAAAACTATCAAATGTCCCGTTAAGCAAAATTTGACCATCGGTGAAAGTATCTAGGAATTGATTTTGTGGTGGATCAGTTCCAAAGATGGGGTCTGAGTAACTTGGATTAGTATAAGCATCGGCTATTATATTTATGGTACCTCCTGAATAGACTATTCTGTCGATGTTACCTCCAACATTTACTGCACCTGTAGAAACCAACTCTGACATATACCAAGTATAGCAGTATTCTTCTGTTGACCACTCAATCGGGTCACTTGTGTTGTCGACAAAACCAAACCCGGCAAGAATATCTCCAGGGTTACTCTCTTCGAATCCAGTAGTATCAGGTGAGTTGTCGGATTCATAAACAAATCCGATAATGTCAAGGACGGTAAATTCGTCCTGGGCGATAGCTACTGTAGCTATCAAAATGATTGAATATACAATTAAAATAGTGCGCATTTAATCCCCTCCCAAGGCATGCATTTCTACTGCAACTTCTCGTAGTTAGAGCCCAATCATAAGAATTGATGAGTAAAACATAATTGCGTGGATATAATAATCACGATCCCTCCTTTCATTGTTCTATAACTAATAGACGCATTATTGGCAGCTGTGTTTACATAAAATAAAAAATTATTTAAATTTTTGTAAACAGAATTGCTGCTGCATCGTCATTTCTAGTAGCTCGATAGCATAAAAAAGGATATAATGCATATTGAGCTTATTCGCCCAACTGGAGAGGGAGACAAAGTGATGGAACACAAAGAAATTGAATTATATTTAGTAGAATACTCTGATGATGCTGTTGATAAAACGATTCGTCCATTAATCAAAAAACATATTGAGGTATGTGACTCATGTCAGGATCAACTTAAAGTCATCCAGCATGTTAGAGATATCATTTCAACTCATGGTAATGCTATTTTTGAAGATCACCCGCTAAGTAGTGACCTTGCTAGTTTTTCAATCCGAGAAAATCAACTTACTGCAGAAGAGATGGCAGTTATTGGTATTCATTTACAGCATTGTCCAACCTGTATGTATGAAGTTGGGATTTCTCAAAAAGCACTAAGTGATGCCAAGAAAACAGAAGACGGCTGTGTGTTATTCGAAAAATACACTATGCGATGGAAGCGGGTTGCACTCGTCGCCGCTGTACTGGCTCTGGCTTTACTGTACCCAGCGTGGAGGGGTATTCAGAGTGAAGATGTGTATAGTGGCGGCGGGGTTGAGGTTCTGTATGTTTGCGAAACCACTCGTGATGCCAGTGATTTGCCATCGGTGTCAGTTCAGCCCGGGCAACAATTTTTGCCTGTGATGA
>JABIBH010000379.1 GCA_018652925.1 bacterium
AAAAAGAGGGTCGAGTTCGTGATGCTGCAGAAGCATTTATCAAAGCCCAGGAAATTGATCCAAAAACCGATTTGGCTGTCAAAATCGGGGAGCTGTATCTCTCAATTGGCGATACACGCAATGCAAGACTTTATATGAGCCAGCTGGTCAATGATGACGATGCACCTGCCGAGGCATTATACAATTACGCGCTAAGTTTACAGCGTGAAGATTTATGGGAAATCTCGATCAGGCCGCTACGTAAAGCTGTTGAAAAAGATCCTTCACTTGAGCCGGCATGGCGTGCTCTGGCAACATCGTTTAGAAAAACAAAAAAGTACTCTGATGCTGCAAATACTTATAAAAAAGTTCTTACTTTTGGCGATGACAAACTGCAGTGGTTCCTGTATGGATGGTCACTTGTAAAATCAGATAGAACCGAAGAGGGTATTGAAGCGTATCGCAAGACAATTGAACTTGATCCTCTTTATGCAAAAGCACAATACAATCTTGCACTTGCATTGATATCGCTGGAAAATCACGAGGAGGCTCTTAATATTCTGGGTGTATGTCGGGAGCTGGAAGATAACTCCTATCGTGTTCTATTCAACATGGGAATTTGTTGTTACGCTTTGGAAGAATATGACAGGTCTATAGAACTTTATGATCTGGCTCTTGAGAAGAAAGAAACTTCTGCTGTCTGGAACAACATCGGTCTTGCATATCTTGCACTTGGAGACAAAAAAGAAGCGAACAGTTGCTTTAAAATTGCCAAAGGAATGAAATAGTGAAATTGTTTTTATTGCTGTTAATGGCTTTGCCTCTTTTTGCAGCTGATCATCCAAGTCAGATGATTGATCTGACCGATGCAACTGGTTTCCCCCGATTCACAAGAGCAGAACTTGAGCAAACCGGTTTTCCAGATCACTTGCACAAATTTTATTGGCCTGGATACGATGGTGATCTTGGCCCCGGTATGTTTTGCAAGGGGCAGATTCTGCAAGTAGTAGAAGGCCTTGAAATTCAATCGGACAAAATCACTTTTGGAGTAACCAGTATTGAGTTTGATCCTTTTTTCAAGCCGTGCCAGGTCTTGCCAGCTTTGGAATTTTCGCAGTACGCGCTTGATCGATGTGAAAAAGTTCTCGGACTGAAGCCTGAAAGCAAGCTTCACCTTATCAAGCCGAATAACCCAAATCATTATATGGAATTGACTGGGTACGGCTTCTGGCGCAAGTACAAGTTGGAAGGTGACACTTGTACCCCGTTACTAAGCAGTTCTGTTATGATTTCTCACACTGTTGTCGACATGATTACTCAATGGTTGCTCCAGAGTTATGGCCAAATGCCTGACTGGTTCATCAACGGCGTTGGAGCATATGTTGCCGATATGGGCCCACATTTTATCAGTTATGTAGCTCAATTCCGGCCAGAGGGTTCAGTTTTGCGTGACCCGATGTCTGTCGACCAGGTGCTTTACCACGGCCCACTTTCTGACCCTGAAACAGATCGCAAGGTTTTCCGTATTGCACGTTACAATGCTTTTTTGATGGTCTGGAATCTGGTAGAGTACAACGGCGGTCTGGATTCATTGAAGCAACTTCTTGCTGAGACCAAATCGGGAACCGATTTTACGTCGGCTTGCGAAAAAGTTTACCAAATGCCGATGAACTCGCTTATGAATAGAATAAATCCTGAACGTACAGGTGAGCCAACTGGCACAAATATAGTACCGCGTAACACATCGAATCCGCCAAAGGAAAACAATGAGTGAGAAACAGATAAAAGTAAGATTTGCCCCAAGCCCAACAGGTTACTTGCATGTTGGTGGTGCGAGAACTGCGCTTTTCAATTGGCTGTATGCACGAAAAGTGGGTGGGAAGTTTGTACTGCGAATTGAAGACACAGATCAGGAACGCAGTACTGAAGAATCTTACCAGGCAATATTGCGTGGGATGGAATGGCTTGGAATGGACTGGGGTGAAGGTGCAATTCTGCAAAGTGACAGGCTCGATATTTACAAAGAGCATGCTGATAAATTGAAGGAAACAGGCAAGCTTTATCCTTGTTATTGTACAAGCGAAGAAATTGCTGGGCGTAATGCTGCTGCAGGTGAAGTTGATCATGCTGGTTACGATGGCCACTGTCGAGAATTGACTGCTGACCAGATCTCTGCTTTTGAGGCTGAAGGACGCGAGGCCAGATGGAGACTCCATACTCCGGATGAAGGTACAACTTTCTGGTACGATATTGTGATGGATAAACTCGAGTTTCCAAATGAAGCAATTGTTGATCGTGTGATGATTAAGCCCGACGGTTTCCCAACCTATAATTTTGCTGTTGTTATAGATGATTACCTGATGGGAATCACTCATGTGCTACGTGGTGATGACCATGTTTCAAATACACCATTGCACTTGATGGTTTACGATGCACTCGGTTGGGATAGACCAAAATTTGGTCACATGCCTATGATTCTTGGTCCCGATGGCAAACGACTCAGCAAGCGTCACGGTGCAACTTCGGTAGAAGAATTTGCTGACAAAGGCATTCTCCCGGACGCAATGGTCAACTACTTGGCTTTGCTTGGCTGGAGTGCTGGCGGTAGTGGTGATGGTGTTTTTATGCGTAAGGAATTGATATCGAAATTCAGCCTGAAAAAAGTAAACAGTTCTCCTGCTGCCTTTGATTACACGAAACTTGAGTTCATTAATTCTCAGCACCTCAAAAGGCTGGAGCCTGCGGACAAGCTTTTATTAAGTGAAGCTGTTTGTGATGAAAACGGATGGAGCTTCTCAGAAGCCTGGCAAATTTCTGCTAATGACAGAGCAAACTATCTGAATAAAATCATCAAGGTTCTCGGTGGCCGATTCAGTGACCTGAACAGACTGCCAGATATGCTGTCGTTCTTTTTTACTGAAGATTTTAAAATGGAACAGGAAGCTGTCGCAGAAAATCTGACTACGGAAACTGCGCCACTGCTCAACAAGCTTGCCGATAAAATTGAAGCAGACAAATCAGACAGTGCAGAAGAAATGGAAGCTGCAATCAAAGCTGTTGCAGCAGATCTGGACATCAAGCCGGGAGTGATTATTCATCCTGCTCGTGTTGCATTGACTGGTACAACTCGTAGTGCTGGAATGTACGATGTGATGTGTCTGGTTGGTGGACCAAGGGTTATTGATAGATTACGTCGCGCGTCAAAATAAGATGGAGGCAGCAGACTGTTACCACGGATTGTAATCAGATACCTACTTGTGTGGGTTGTAAACGTGGCATCCCTGGCTCTGGTGACGCTGTTTCTGCCTGGATTCTGGCTGGACAGAACAGTTGAAAACTGGTGGGTTGTTGCGCTGATTCTTCCTATCGAATTTGCTCTGCTGGTTACTTTTATAAGACCAATTCTGGTACTCGCCACACTGCCTCTTAACGCGGCAACTCTTGGCGCACCGACACTTTTTTTCAACGGCATCTTACTCTACTTAAGTTCTCTGCTAAACCCTGCATTCAAGATTGGTAACCTGTTTGATGCCTTTATCGGTCTGGCAATTGTGACAGTTATCAATACTGTTGTTACCAGTTGGCTTGGCATCGATGAGAACTACCAGTTTTTCACAACCATTCTGAAAAAAGTTGGTCTTCGGTATGGTCCCCAAACAGATTCAGCTCAACAACGTGGTCTTCTGATTTTACAGATCGATGGGCTTTCTTTCCCGACAATTAAACGTGCATTGAGGCGAGGCAGAATGCCGGTTCTTTCTGCGCTGCTTGCCAGGGAACATCATAAGTTTCTGAAATGGCAATCCGGAGTTCCCAGTAATACACCGGCAGTACAGGGTGGTTTGTTTTATGGCAAGCGCGGGTCGATTCCCGGTTATAGATGGTATGGCAGGGAAGAACAACGTGTTCGTTGCTCCAACAAACCGGAAGATCTGCGTGATGCAGAAAGTGCAATTGCAGAGGGAGCAAAACCGTTACTTGAGGGCGGCTCCTGCATCAACAGTCTTTTTTCCGGAGGTGCTTCCAACAGGTTGCTTACCTTGAGTACCGTTGGTGAAGATGACGAAAAAAAGATTGGCGAATATACTGATTTCTCTCTTTTCTGGCTCAACCCCTGGTCATACAGCATTGCCTGGATTATCACGTTCTGGGAATTTTTTGCAGCACTTGTCTGGCACTTGCTATCACGATTCCGCAGACACAAAAGAATAATCAAACGCTCTTTTAAAGATGCTGCTGGTCGCGCACTTGCCAACGCCATGTTCAGAGAAGCGTCATTTTTCTGGATAGAACAGGACATGGAAAGAGGCATGCCGATAATTTATTCCAACTTTATTGGTTA
>JABIBH010000034.1 GCA_018652925.1 bacterium
CCAGAAGGCGTAGAGATGGTAATGCCTGGTGATAATATCAAGATGGTTGCTGAACTGATCAACCCAATTGCCATGGAAGAGGGCTTACGCTTCGCGATTCGTGAAGGTGGCCGTACCGTTGGTTCTGGTGTTGTTTCAAAAGTAATCGCATAAGAGGGAAAAATGGCTAGGGACATAATTATTCTCGCTTGTATTGATTGCAAGATGAGGAACTATACAACTAAGAAAAATAAGCGTCTTCATCCTGACAGGGTTGAGTACAACAAGTACTGCCCACGCTGTAATAAACATACAGCTCACAAGGAAACACGCTAGTTGACTGTCAGTTTGTAGGGGCGTAGCTCAGTCTGGCTAGAGCATCGGTCTCCAAAACCGAGGGCCGCGGGTTCGAATCCTGCCGCCCCTGCCATTTGACAGTAAATAAGGGAGGCAAATTTGTTTGCCAGGTTTTCAAGGTATCTGAAAGAGACATCACAGGAAATGCAACGTGTTTCCTGGCCATCTTTTGCAGATCTTAAAGAATCAACCATCGTTGTTTGTGTAACTGTAGGTGTAGTTACATTCTTCGTTTTTGTGGTTGACCAAGTATTGAGTTTCATTCAGAAGAAACTCATCTTAATGTCCTAACGCGTTGTGCGCGTTCAGGAAAGGTAATTTTAACCCGCCGATGGTAGTATCGGCCGGGTGTTTCTGTGTCTGTAAAGTGTGCGATATTTTCATCGCCTTAAAACAGGGGAGTAATCGTGTTTGACGATCCCAAAGATAAAATAGATTCAGTAGAATCTGCAGAAGAAACCACAACTGATTCCGTTGAGGAATTAAGCGGTGAGGATCTGTTTGCGTTTGATGATACTGATGAATCCAGTGAAGAATCTTCGGAAACTGTTGAACAAACAGAAGAGGAAGATGAACAAGCTGAGCCTAAAGAGCTCGATCTTCACGAACAGCGCAGGCTTGAAGGTTTTCGCTGGTTTATAATTCATGCCAACACAGGTCATGAAAATAAAGTAAAAAGGAATATCGAAATGGGTATCAAGGCTAATGGCCTTGATGATCAATTTGGTGAAATCCTTGTTGCTGAGCAGGAAGTCGTCGAAATGAAGAACGGGAAGCGAGTTTCGCGTAAGCGCAAACTTTTCCCAAGTTATGTTCTGGTTGAGATGAAGATGAACAAAGACACTCAGCACTTGATTAATGAGATACCTGGGGTATCCCGTTTTATTGGCGGGAATCAACTTAAACCTCAAGCTATCTCTAGAGAAGAAGTCAACCAGATCCTAGGTCGTATGTCAGATACCGAAGAATCGGGATCATTGTTGGAAATCCCATACAATGTTGGCGACCAGGTTCAGGTTATCGATGGGCCGTTCAGTGATTGGAGCGGCGTTATAAGCGAGATCAATCAGGATAAGGGTAAACTTACTGTTATGATCTCAATATTTGGTTCGGAGACACCGGTCGAATTGGATTTCCTTCAAGTGAAGGAACTTTAAGACCGTTCTCAGTACTGCATCCTTTAGTCTGGAGTTTTGCAGTACGCATATTAAAGTTGGTTTTCGGATGGTTTTGTGCATGTGGACTGCGCGCGGTTCCATTTAGAGGCTAACAATTCACAATAAGTCAGGAGTTAAGTCAATGGCGAAAAAGATGCTCGCTCAGATCAAGTTACAGATCAAGGCTGGCCAAGCTAACCCCGCACCGCCCGTAGGGCCTGCATTGGGACAGCATGGTGTCAGTATTCCTGAATTCTGTAGCACTTTCAATGAGCGAACCAAAGAACAGATGGGACTTGTGATACCTGTTGTCATTACGGTGTACCAGGATCGCAGTTTCTCTTTCATTACCAAGACTCCTCCTGCGTCCGTACTCCTCAAAAAAGCTGCAGGACTTGAATCTGCAAGCCAGGAGCCTGGTAAGGTTGTGGTTGGTAAAGTAAGCAGGGCACAGGTTCGCGAAATCGCGGAGATGAAAATGCCCGACCTTAATGCCGGTACAATCGAGGCTGCAATGAAAATTATTGCAGGCACAGCCAGGAGCATGGGACTGGAGGTTCGCTAACCATTTTAAAATGGTAAGTGAAAAATCTGTTCCAGTAAGACTGGGAAATACGGCGGCAGGATAATAATGTCACTGCTGGCGGAGAAGTAGGTGCAAATATTTTGCCCCTTCGCCCCATCACAGTCACGGAGATGAAAAATAATGAAACGTGGAAAGAATTGGCGTACAGCCAAAGAGAGCATTGATAGTGCCAAGGCATATACCTTGGAAGAAGCTGTGTCTCTTCTAGAGTCTCTACCAAAACGAAAATTCGATGAGTCGGTTGATCTTGCAGTTCGTCTGAATGTCGACCCACGTCACGCGGATCAAAATATCCGCGGTACAGTTGTACTCCCGAATGGTACTGGTAAAGATGTAAGAGTGCTTGTGATTACTCGCGGGCCAAAAGAAGAGGAAGCAACAGCAGCCGGAGCCGACATGGTTGGGTCCGATGAATTTCTTACCAAAATCGACTCTGGTTGGACAGATGTTGATGTCATCATCGCTACTCCCGATATGATGGGTGAGCTTGGAAAGCGTGGCCGTGTACTCGGTCCGCGTGGACTTATGCCTAACCCTAAAGTCGGAACAGTAACAATGGACATTGAAAAAGCTGTTAAAGAAGCCAAAGCCGGTCGCGTGGAATACCGTGTTGATAAATCCGGTGTTGTTCATGTGGGAGTTGGCAAGAGATCATTCAATGCTGTGCAACTGGTTGAAAACGCAGGAGTTTTGTTAAGAGAACTTATGCGTGTCAAACCGTCATCTCTTAAGGGTTCATACGTTAGAAGTATTTACCTGTCAGGAACAATGACACCTAGTTTCCCTATCGATATTGTAGAAATGGGAAAATAAAGGTTTGAACCTGCAGTTGCCGTTTTACGGTAACTTTTGTTAGAGAAAAGGAGAGTGCTTAATGGCACGTCCAGAAAAAATATTAGAGGTTGAGGAAATCACTGAAAACCTGAAAGCTGCTCAGAGCGTTGTTCTGGTAGATTATTCTGGGTTGACAGTTGAACAAATAACAGAGTTCCGCATTAAATGTCGGGAATTGGGTGTGATTTGCAAGGTGGTTAAGAACACTCTTGCCAAAATTGCAGCTACTAACGCCGATGTCAGTGAACTAAATGAGCATATCAGTGGCCCAACAGCTTTTCTGATGGGACCTGAAAGTCAGGTAGACCCTGCTAAACTTGCAGTTGACTTTTCTAAAGCCAATGACGCAATGGAAGTAAAGGGCGGATTCCTGGATGGTGCTTATTTGGACTCAATGCAAATAATTGCGTTGTCTAAAATACCTGGTCGCGATGAACTCTATGCAAAGATGATGGGCAGCATGACTGCTCCACTGAGTGGAATAGTCGGCACAGTCAATGGCGTCATGGGCGCTTTGACTCGAGTTATCAATGCAGTTGCTGAGCAAAAAGAAGCTTAGTAAATAGTTAGTTAACAAACAGGGGCAATAACCCCTTTTAGCGTGGCAGAAAACTGTCATGCAAACACAAGGAGAAAAAAATGTCAGAGAACACTGAAATTACACTAAGTGAAAATGGCCAGAAAGTTCTGGAAATGATTGAAGCTATGACAGTTCTAGAAGCTGCTGACCTGGTAAAAGCAATGGAAGACAAGTTTGGCGTTAGTGCCGCTGCTCCTGTTGCTGTTGCTGCTGGTCCTGCTGCCAGCGAAGATGCTGCTGAGCAAACAGAGTTTGCAGTTGTTCTGACTGGTGCTGGCGATAAGAAAATCGCTGTCATCAAAGAAGTTCGTGCAATCACTGGTTTGGGACTTAAAGAAGCTAAGGCTCTTGTTGAATCAGCTCCTACAAACGTTAAAGAAGGCGTTGATAAGGCTGAAGCTGAAGAGCTCAAAAATAAGCTTGAAGAAGTTGGCGCTATCATTGACATCAAGTAATTGATGTTAAGTTTAATCCCCTGCCTGCTTGCGGGCAGGGGGTACTTTGCTATACGACGCCGGGTCGGTTCCCGGCTAGTCAGATTTGATATTTGTTTTTCAGGCGAGGAAGTGATCTAGTGGTGAACCAGACATCTATTGACAAGTTCACAGGTCGCGTTAATTACTCCAAACTTAACCTCAAAGAGGAAATGCCAAACCTTTTGGCAGTACAGTTGGAGTCATACAACGATTTTTTGCAGACTAATATTCCGATTGAAGATCGTAGGGATGTTGGATTAGAGTCTGTTTTCCGGTCGATTTTTCCAATCGACGCTACACGCGGCCATCTCACGATGGAATATCGCAGTTACACTCTTGGCGAGCCTAAATACGGGCTTGAAGAATGCCAGGAGCGCGGTCTTACATATGCAGCTCCTCTAAAAGTGAAGATGCAGTTGGTTGTCAAGGATGCTGATAAATCAGGTCCTGATGCCGAGCTTCAAATTAGAGATATCCAGGAGAGTGAAGTCTACCTGGGTGAACTGCCATTGATTACTGATAAAGGTACTTTTGTTGTGAATGGTGCTGAACGAGTTGTCGTCAGTCAGATTCACAGATCTCCAGGAGTCTCATTCAGTAATGAACAACATCCAAATGGACGTAATCTATTTAAGTCCAAGATTGTTCCTTACCGTGGTTCTTGGGTAGAATTCAGTACCGACATCAATGACATGATGTATGTGCATATCGATCGCAAGCGCAAGCAGAGGGTATCCTTCTTGTTGCGATCTCTTGGATTCAGCAGTAACGAAGATATAATTAATTTATTCCATGAGACTCAAAAGCTGAAGGTTCCAAAGAAGGGAACTAAAAAGGCTGACACTCTTGAAGGTCGAGTCCTGGCATCTGATGTATATAGTGCTGATTCTGGTGAACGCATCGCACTTGCTGGAAGACTTATTGATCCTTTGATGGTGGAAACAATTCTGGCTGAAGCAAAAGGTGATTTACTCCTGATTGCAGAGGGTCAAGTTACAGCTAACGAGCCTAGCTTAATCCTGAATTGCATAATCAAGGATATAGCAGAAGCTGAAAAAGTTGTCGAAGATGAGGGCAGAAGAGGGAATGTTGTTTCCGTAGATGAAATACTTTGTTCCGAGCATGCACTCAAGCGTTTCTACAGTCTGATCCGCCCTGGCGATCCTCCAAGTGAGGAAGTTGCTCGTAAACACTTTGAACAGATTTTCTTTAATGA
>JABIBH010000380.1 GCA_018652925.1 bacterium
CATACTAATAGAATTATCAGATTGATTGATGGAGTCATTTCAAGTGATTCATCTCTATGATTATTAAGGGAAACAGTGTTACGGTTCTCCTTACATTTATTTTTATTTTCAGTGCAGTCTCTTTAAGTGATATAGCAAGTGCCGGTGCGTTAAGGGTTGAATCGATGGCTGGAATGTCAAACTATTTGGAGGACAGCAACTCAATACTTGAATGGCCAGGGGCGCAGTACTTTTATGCTGATTACTCATCGATATCATTTGGTGATCTCCGAAATACTGAAAATTCAGAACTGTTTACTGGCTTTTTAATAAACAAAAGAGTAGCGGATATTAACGTTGTTGGTGTTGGGCTGGATGTAGCTGATAATTTAGAGAGAAGATTATTTAGTATTGGTAGAAAGTTTGATATCTTTTATACAGCTTTAACAATCGTGACTGAATCTGATGGTGTTCATGTTTATAATTTCGGGCTTAGAAATGATATTTCAAATAAGCTATACACAGATGCTGTTTTGGGTGCTGGCAACAGTGAGTATGACAGTTATTTCAAGTTCAGGATGTTTTATTCTCCTGTGGATAAAGTTGTTATTGTGCCATTTTGGTCCTGGTCGGAAGATAATTCTATAATCAATTTTGACAATTATGAAGGTGTCAACCAGAGGGTTGGTTTAGGTGTTAATCTGTTAACTGATGGTGACACCCTGTTAGCGTTGGCAGTGGAAAACAGTAATTATTCCGGGAGTAGTTTTGTAGTCATGAGCCTGGCTGCAGAAAGACGCATGAGTGCTTTGCTATCTTTCAGGTGCGGTTATAGAAATCAAGAAGTTACGGATCGTATGACAGTTGGAATCGCTTTGCATACAGTAAGTTGTGATGTTGAAGCTCTTGTGAAAAAAGATTGGATAAAAGAAACTGATTGTTTGAAACAACTTGATGATGCGAGCGAAAATATATCTATCGGTCTATCAGTCTCAGTTTGGCACTAGGAAAACTAATCCACACCGGCTCAAATTATGCTAAAAGAAATTATCGTGGATAATAGGGAGCATCGTCACAGCTTCTGCAGGGTTCAGGAGTATTCTCAAGTTTGTATCGCTGCAGATTATACGATAGTCAGCAATGTCATTGTCTTCAATAATAGTGATGATTTTTCTACTGGTATCAACCCAGTTTAGTGGTGGCCTCCCAGCCAGGCTGAGACAACTCAACTCTGAGCTATGAGTGTGATGAACGCCTTCTTTAATAAGAAGGTCGGATATCTTGTCGTTGATAGTTTCAAGAACTGAGGCGTCAGCAAGCAAATTCCAGGAAATGTGATTGCTATCAAAATCAACCCATTCCTGAAGGGGCACATTACACTGGATACAGGAAGAGAATTTATCTAGCAACTCAGACGAATTGCCCTGGTTTTGGATAGTGCATTCAAGCAGGGAAATACCATCTGTCAGTGTGATTGCAAGAGGTTTGTATGGTGTGTTTTCAGGGCAGTTGGTTGTTTCTGATTTAAAATTAGCAGGGGAGATTATTGTTCCAGATGAATTGTGAAAACTGGAGCCAACAAAAAGTTGAACAGAGTGTTTGCGAGCATGATTTACTGCTCTGGAGTGTACAACTCCACATCCAGTTCCTGCAATTTGTTCCAGTTCCTCATAGGATAAGGTGTCATGTAGATTTGCAGTTGAAACCTGATTGGGATCGGCTGTGAATACTCCGTCAACATCTTTGAGTATTTCACATCTGTCTGCACCAAGTGCAGCAGCAAGTGCAACCGCAGTCAAATCACTACCGCCACGGCCCAGTGTAGTGATTTCTTTTTCCAGGCTAACTCCCTGGAAACCGGCAACAACTACAACTTGATCCTTGTTGAGTGCTTCTCGGACACGGTCACCCTTGACCTCAATTATTTCTGCTTCTGTATGGCTGGAATCAGTGATAACGCCACACTGTGAACCTGTGAAGGAGATTGACGGGCACCCCAGATCGTCAAGAGCCATCGACAACAGTGACATGGTGATTCTTTCACCAA
>JABIBH010000381.1 GCA_018652925.1 bacterium
CCATGTCACGCATACCGACAACAAACGCATCGACAGAATCTTCAACAGACAATTTTCCAATTATCGCAGCAACAATACCCATCAACAGAAAGCCGCCTGCCATATCAGCCATCCACCAGCCAAATCGTTGAGTGGCAAACAAAATGAAAGCAAAAATTGCAGTGCTGGAAATCAGGATTGCCAAATGTCTGTTATTGAACTTCTCCTGGGTCTCAGAAACTTCAATTTCAAATTTGTCGTCTGGCATAAATGATGCAGATGGATCGGCTTTTATTTTCGCACCATACCTGAGCGTATAGCCAATTGCTAAAGTCAAAGCACAGACAAAGAAAACTAATCGCAGTGGCAGGCCACTATAAAGAGGAAGTTCTGCAATACCTTGAGCAACACAAACTGTGAACGGGTTGGTTGTGGAAGCTGCAAAACCGACATCGGCAGCCAGCATCACAAGTGCCATACCATAAATTCTATCGTAACCAAGTTTCTTGGAAACAAGCAGGAATATTGGAACCAGCGGAATAAACTCCTCGCCCATTCCAAGAGTTGAACCACCAACTGCAAGAACGGTCATCAACACCATTGTGAGTGCCGGACCAGAGCTTCCAAACCTGTCCAGCAACCTTGCAAGTCCCGCAGTAATAACTCCGGTTCGAGTTAGAATAGAAAATACTCCACCAACAACAAAGATGAAGAAAATAATGTCGCCAGCACGCTCCATCCCCCGCGGAATGGCCGTTAAAAAACCGTGAAGCCCAACAGGTGTTGCTTTTTCAGTTTCAGTTTCGATTTCTTTTCCAAGCAGGAGGTTGCCTACATCGAACTGTTTCTCAAGGTGAGTGTAGGTTCCGGGCTTCAGAAGGGTACGCTCGTGGCCTTCGATAATTTTTGTTTCACTATCATAAACACCGCTAGGCACAACAAAGGTCAAAAGTGAACAAACCAGCACGACGCCTGCAAGCAGAACAAAAACGTGTGGCACCTGAAGCTTTTTCAACAAACTCATTTTATCTCCTGATTATTACAAAGACTTTGAAAGCTCAATTTCGTCACGAACAGGAATACTGTAATGACCAATTTCCTGCATTTCCGGTTTCATCATTCTAATCTGTGCCGCAATACCAACTCTGACTTCCTTGATATGAAAACCACGTCTTTGCAGGAAGCGAAGTGCATCAAGATTATCATTGGAAGTTATCGACCAGATAGTTTTACAACCAGCTTCTTTGGCTGCTGCTTCAACTGCTTCCAGCAAAGCCGAGCCAACACCCTGCCATTGGCAGAGAGAATCTATTGTAACAAGTTCACAGGAGTCTTCAACTATATTATATGTAGATATACCGATACGATCAGGGCCTTCTGACACAACAAATCCAGGCAAAGTTGCCGGATTGTGCACTGTTTCTCTGCTGACAACAAAGTCGCCACCAAATAGCAGCTCTGTCCGGTCACTTACCCATTTTCTATCCGATTTTGAAAGTTCTTTAATTAGCAACCTCTGCCCCTTTACTGAAAATCAATTTGATCTTCAGTAAAGATGAGCAGAAGCAACAGTATGGTCAAGCTATCTGACAAGCATCATTCGCCGGACAGTAGTTTTATCAGCAGTTTTCAATCGATACAGATATGCTCCACTGGCTATTTTAGCACCACGATTATCACGACCGTCGAATTGTACCAGATGTGAACCACCATCCATAACACCATCAACCAGAGTACGGACAAGTGAGCCATCGATTGCATAAACTGCTACAGTAACCTGTTGGCGTTCAGGCAAAGTGAAGCTGATTGTTGTCAAAGGGTTGAATGGGTTCGGGTAGTTATTACCCAACTTTGTTCTACTTGGAATCATGTCAACAGCAACCTGGTTTGCATTATATATGGATACAAACTTCTGGTTTACACCGATTCCAACATAGGCCTGAACAATTCCGTCTGGCCATGTTATCTCCAGTGTATCAACAGTGCTGACTGTACCTAGACCGAACTCGGCAGTCAGTGAGTGCTGTGTCATGAAACCGCTTCCAGTATTTGTGAAGCGCATCTGTTTTCCATCCGCTGTAACAATTCTGATCATAGATCCGACACCACGCAAGTTGCGAGTATCTGGTTGTTGCAGATCAACATGCAGCCAGTTATTGCCAGTGGCA
>JABIBH010000035.1 GCA_018652925.1 bacterium
GAAAGTGAAGTTGCGTTTGATAGGATGACCAATGCAGTTAATGGATGGGCGTCTAGTTTTTCAAGTACATTAACAGACCTGTTGTTTGGTGCAGAGCTTACATTTGGTAATATATTACAATCATTTGCAAAGATGATAACGCAAATGGTTATACAAATGAGAATCATTGAACCACTTCTTAACTTTGGCAGAAGTGCATTGGGGCCAAACAATACACCAATAAGCGCGCCCGGAGGTGGGCCACCAGCACCGAGCAAAGGATTGCTTGGATTGGGTTTTCTTGGTCTTGCAGATGGTGGAATCGTGACAAAGCCAACAATGGCGATGATCGGAGAAGGTGGAGAATCAGAGGCGGTCATTCCGTTGAGCAAACTTGAGCGCATGGGTGGTAATGTTGAAATAAATATTATCGGTGCGCCGGAAGGAACAAAAACAGAGGAAAGTGAAAACGGTCAAGGTGGCAGACGTATTGACGTTATACTGGATGATGAAGTAGCGCAGAATATAACACGCACAGGAAGTAAAACAAATAGAGCTATTGCCGGAGCATTTGCCGGGATGAATAACAAACTTATAGGAAGGTAATAAATGGCTGTTTGGGATGTGGGATTGCCACAAAAGCAATTTAGGGGTATTTCTGAAAGTTGGAATGATGGGCTTGCACGGTCGAAGATGGATGCTGGCCCACCGAAGGTTCGATTGCGATTTACAGCAGAAGTGCGTAACATTAATATTCCAATTGTGTTAACTGCCGCAGAAAAAGCAACATTTACATCATTTTATGAAAATACGATTGCCAGGGGTTCTTTGCCTTTTGATTGGACTGACCCAGACGATGATTCAACCACAATTAGTTATAGATTTAAAAGTAGACCAGTATTGACGAAAGCTGCCGGGGAATGGCAAGGCATGATGAATCTTGAAGTATTACCATAACAGGAGAATATAACCAATGAGTTTTGACCAGTTAATTAATTTCGGGAAAGTACAAGTTTCTATTGGATATGATGCGTCAGCAACTTCAATCGCTTTAAGTGCCGGTGACGGCGCAAAACTACCATCTACATTTAAATATAACGTTGTTTGGTGGAACTTCACTGACTACGCAGACCCGGCAGACGCTTTACACGCTGGCGAAGCTGAGATTGTCAGGGTAACGAATAGGTCTACAGATACGCTTACGATTACAAGGGCACAGGAAGGAACCAGCGCCGTTACACACAATACTTCTGCTAAGACGTACAAGATGGCATTGGCATTGACCAAGAAGATGATTGACGACATTACAATCGCGGCTACTGATACGGTACAAACTACAGATGCAACACAGACTACCTTAGATAGTTTTGCGCTTACAGATGAAAACACTTATCATGTTGAGGCTTTAGTTACTGCGGTACAGTCAACAGGTGCAGAAAGAGCGTCTTATCATATCGCATGTACTGTATACAGAACAGGTGCAGGTTCAGCGACATTGCAGGGAGCAGTCACCGTTGTACATGCCAATGAGTCAGATGCAAACCTTGATTGTACCTTTACAGTTAATAGTAATGATTTGAGATTGAGTGTCACCGGGATTGCCGCTGAAACATGGGAGTGGGATGGAAGGTTGACCAGGATAAACGGGAGTAATGCCTAATGTCCTTTGGTAGCCACTCGATTGGCTCAAGGGGCTATGGTTCCGTTGTCCGTAGTCTGATGTCAAATGTGTTGACACAGCGGTTTATTGTGTCTGCATTTAGACCAGAAACGCCGGAAGTTTATCTTGCATTGCTTACAATATCTCATGCAGATATTTCACCAATTAGAGTTGTAAACAATACGGTCAATATTGTCTCTAATAGCAATACTTTTACCGGGTTTCCTTTTGATATAACATTGCCAGACAGTACCAGTGATGCACCACCACGTTCCAAACTTGTCATAGATAATATTAGTCGTGAGATCGCAGAGCAAATAAGGACAATATCAACACCTGTTACCGTCACACTGCAATTAATACGTGCAGCAGACCCGGACACAATAGAGAAGGAATGGCAACCGTTTACTTTGCGTAATGTTAAATGGAACTTTCTGAACATGCAAGGTGATTTGACCATTGAGAATATGTTGCGTGAGCCTTACCCGGCAGGTGAATTTTCTCCGGGTTTCTTTCCAGGAGGATTTTAACGTGAAATTAACAGAGTTTTGTGAGAAGTCAATCGGTGTTCCATTTGTAGAGCATGGAAGGGATTCTAACGGATGGGATTGTTGGGGATTGGTTTGTTGTGCGTACAAGGAAATATATGGAATTGATTTGCCTGATTTTCATGAAAAGTATGTCAGTACAACGCATATAAATATTGTCAAGAAGGCCGTAACGGATGGCATCGAGTACGTCCTTTTGAATGGATGGAAACTGGTTGATGACCAGCAAGAAGGTGATATTGTAGTGTTTTTTATGAAAGGGCACTCGATACACGTTGGGCTTGCTATTGACGCATATAAGGTTATACACGTTGAGGACGGCATTGAAACGTGTTTGCAGAAAACAACAGATTTCAGAACAGAGGGAATATATAGACATGGTTGTTAATAATCTATCATTAATGGAATCTATACCTGACAACAATATCAGGGTTACATCTTCACCGCATCCATTTAAAATTGCCAAAAATCAAGAATTATTGCAAGTTGGAATGAGTTTGCAACAGGTCTTTGAGATTATACAGCCAGATGAATATTTAAGAGCGTTTGCAAATATATGCCTTAACGATGAATATATAGACAGGGAAAAGTGGGAACGCACATTCCCTCAACAATATGACATTGTTGTAATTAATGTTGTTCCAATGGGTGGCGGTGGTGGCGGTGGGAAAAATATATTAAGAACGGTGTCAATGCTTGCGGTCACGGTTGTGGCTTTTGCTTTTGGTCAGCCTAGTGGCTTTTTGGCTGGTAAAATTGCGCTAGGCCTTGGCGTAACCACAGCAACTGCGGCAGGGATTGCTACTGCAGCTATAGGTGGAATAAGTATGCTTGCGGTCAATACATTGGTTGCACCGCAAAGAGTATCTTCTCCCGGACTTGCATCGCTTACAGGCACGAGTGCATCATTCAGTGAGAGTCCTACATTATTTATCGAAGGCGCTCGTAATTCATTTAGACCATTCAGCCCGGTTCCTGTTGTGCTTGGATTTCATAAGCATGTTGGGCCATTGGGTGCAAAGGTATTCACTGAGATTGTCGGTGACGATCAACACTTGACGGTATATGTTATTTGGGGATATGGTCGCCTTGATATTTCTGACTTGAAGATTGGCACCACTCCAATCGCAAATTTTGACGATGTGCAGATTGAAACAAAAGAGGGTGTTTCCGGCGATTCAGACATGTCTTTATATCCTGATAGTGTAACGGAAAACAATTTTTCAATTGAATTGTTCCAAGTTGATAGTTGGAGTACTCGAAACACGACAATTGAAGCTGATGAAATCAGTGTTGACATTGTATTCTTTTCCGGGCTTGCCGCATTCAGTCCTAATGATGGAACCAGGGATACGTTTACCGTTACTTTGGAAATTGAATACAGGAAAGTGGGAGATGTTTCTTGGTTGACACCTACCTTCACGGCAAAATCAGTTGCCGATTCTGCAATTGTAGGTTCTGCAATTTCGTTTACAGACGCATCAAAAAGGGCTGTTCGGTTTGGTTTCAGGTGGGCGGTGTCAGAACAAGCAGAATATGAAGTGAGAATAAGAAGGACAACCGCAGATGAACCAGCAACAACTATTTTTGACGAAGCAACATGGACCACTTTAAGATCAATCAAGAATGTTGACCCAGTTGCATTTACGCATCCACTTGCAAAAACCGTTATAAAAATAAAAGCTACAGATCAATTAAACAGAATTGTTGACGACCTAAACGCAACCGTAAAATCTTATGCTCTTGATTTTGATGGCGTTGATACATGGGCCGAAGGTATCACAAATAATCCAGCGTCATTGTTTCGTCATGTATTACAAGGTGTGGCAAACGAAGGTGCGGTTGCAGATTCAAGGATTGATTTGGTTAGTCTGGAAGCGTGGTGGACTTTTTGCAACACCAACAGTCTTAAATTTAATATGGTCAGGGATTTCAAGTCAAGTGTATATGAAACTCTTTCCGATATTGCGGCGGCTGGTAGGGCTACGGTTGCACAGGTTGACGGCAAGTGGGGAGTTGTTATAGACCAAGATTCAAGTATTCCTACACAACATTTCACGCCTCGTAATTCCTGGGGATTTGAAGCAGAGAAAACTTTTGTTGACGTGCCTCATGGTTTGAGAATGAGGTTTGCAAACGAGTTAAAAGAATATAAATCAGATGAAATCATTGTTTATGATGATGGGTATTCAATCTCAAATGCAACATTATTTGAGCAGGTTGACGCAATTGGAATGACTGACAGTGACCAAGTTTGGAAACAAGGCAGGTTCTTCCTTGCAGAGATTAGATTGCGCCCGGAGACATGGACATTCAATGTTGATTTTGAACATATTGTTTCAAGTCGTGGTGATATGGTAAAGATTACGCATGATGTTTTACTTGTTGGGTTAAAGTCTGGAAGAATTAAAGCATTACAAACAGATGCGAACGGAGATGTGACCGGGTTTACTTCTGATGAAGTATTGACAATGGAAGCGGCAAAGAGTTATGGTGTTTCAATTAGAACTTTTGACGATAAGGGTCTTGAAAAAACAATCACTTTAAACGTTGGAGATCAAACTACAATTGTATTTGATACGGTGATTGCGAAGGCAGATGCGCCTTTGAAGGGTGATTTATTTGGATTTGGTCTGGTTGGTTCTGAAACGATCAAAGGCAAAATATTAACAATAGAACCTCAGTCAGATTTCACTGCAAGGCTTGTGGTTACTCCGTTGTCGTCTGCTATCTATTCAGCAGATACGGGCACCATTCCAGCATTCGATTCAAAAGTAACATCAACGTCAGGTTTGCCGGATGTAAATATAACAAATACAAGGACTGATGAATCAGCCTTGTTGATTGGTTCCGGCGATACATTAACACCAACAATTGCCATTGAAGTGACACCGATTGCTGATAAATTTAATGCAACTTTAAACGCACAAATAAAACTCACCGCAAGCACAAGTGATTATAGACCAGCGACAATAAGTTCTGTGACTAATAATGAAATAGTAATATCTGATGTTGAGCAGGGTTCCACGTATGATGTGCGGTTACAATGGACTGACCCTTCATTTTTACTAAATGGAGACTTTTCAAACTCAAATGGAATATTAGTAATTGGACAAACCACCGCACCTGACCCGTTATCGAACATGACGATTCAGGCCTTTGGTGGTTCTGCACTTATTTCATGGGATACGCCGCCAGCATTAGACGTTAAGTTCGGTGGAACTGTTGTATTCAGACATTCACACGAAACCGATTCCGCCAATGCGTCATGGTCTGAAAGTGTAACAATTGGAACAACCGCGAAGGGTTCTGCTTTGATTGCACAAATGCCGTTAAAACCGGGAACATATCTTGCGCGTGTGTTTGACAAAGGCGGTAGGCCAAGTACCGTCACAAAAATTGACACGAAACAAGCGTCTGTTCTTACTTATGCAAATGTTGACACTGTTGTTGAAGAAACCGCATTTTCTGGGACGCATACAAACACCACGGCCCCTGATGGTATATTGAAACTTGCGGCGGCTGGACTTATGGACACATGGGCAGATGTTGATTTAGTGGTTGATTGGGATAGTGAAGGAGGCATGGCAACAAGTGGAACATACGATTTTGCTGCTAATCTTGACTTAACAACCGTCAAAAAAGTCAGATTAACAACAAATTTAAATGTTGTAATTACCGGATTAATAGACCAAATGGACTCATGGCCTGACGGGGTTGATGATCGTGAGGATTGGGATGGAAGCACAACAGGCGCGGCAGATGCACAGGTTCAAGTTAGGGTTACAGACGATGACCCGGCGGCATCTCCAACATGGTCGGCTTGGAATGACTTAGATGCGGCAGAATATACAGCAAGAGGATTTGATTTCAGGATACAGTTAACAACCGCAGACACCTCATTTAATATACTTATTTCAAAATTACAAATTATTGTGGAGGAAATTACGTAATGGCAAAGAAAAAAGACATGAGAACAATTGCAGTATTTCAAGAGGGCAATGTGCTGGTTGGATTTGAGAAGGTGTCCGAAGTAAAAGAGGGAGAGGTTGAAGTTCCTGACAACTGTGACCTTGATACAAATTCAAAGTATGCTTGGAGCGTAGAAGATCAAACTTTTGTGCCTCTTGGTACTTGTTTGGGCAAGGTAGACAGGCCACCAGTACCACAGGAAGTGGCAATATTCTTGTTGATGGAATGTGTGTGCAATGGAACACCGCCACCGCAGGAAATAAAGGATTATGTAAAATGGTATAAATCAAACATTAAAAGCCGCGATGACCTTGTAAATAGTTGGAGGAAGAAATAATGGCTCAAGAAGATTATACAGTTGCAAACAGTGACGGCGCGACAGTTCGAGCAGACATTAATAGTACGTTTCAAGCAGGGCAGACACAGAACAGTGGTGCAACGGCTCCTGCAACAACATTTGCTTTCCAATTGTGGGCTGATACTGCAACGGATTTATTGAAGCAAAGGAACGCTGGGAACAGTGCATGGATTATATTATTTAAGCTTTCAACAGGCGAGTTGATAGTTGGAGCAGATGTAGCGAGTGCAGGAGCGTTGCCAGTGGTTGCAGACGGTAGATTTGCAGATGTTACAGGAACAACCAGTATTACCTCATTAGCCGCTTTGGGTGTTGGTGCGGTAAAATATTTACAGTTTGATGGAATTGTAACGGTTACACACCATGCTACAGATTTGGTGTTGCCACAGGGCAAGAATATATTAACACAAGCAGGGCAGGTGCTTGGCTTCTATGAATATGCGGCTGGTGATTGGCGATTAATATTTAATTCATTCTCAAGTACAATTGGTAAACATACAATATGGATACCAGCGTCAGCAATGAGGCCAACCAGTTCAAATGGTTGTGCCGCTATTACAGACGTTGAAACAACGTCAGGGCGACCAGACATGCAGGTTCTTGATTTTGACGCAAGCGCAGACGAACACGCACAGTTCGGAGTTATGATGCCAAAAAGTTGGAATCTTGGAACTGTAACGTTTCAAGGTGTGTGGACTTCTGAGGGTGCGGTTTCCACTGGAATTGCTTTATTCTTACAAGGGCTTGGTGTTGCAGATAACGAGTCAATAGACCAGGCTTATGGAACTGCCATTGTGGTGACAGATGATGCCCAGGGCGCAGCAGAAGAAATTTACGTCACGGCAGAAAGCGCAGCGGTTACAATAGCGCAAACTCCTGCAGACGATGACATGACCTTTTTTAGAGTTGGAAGGGATGTTTCAGATGGCAACGATGATATGACCCAAGACATGCGCCTGATAGGAATAAAATTATTTATCACAATTGATGCAGGGGAGGACACTTAAAAATGAGATATGCAAAAATTGATAGAAGTACAGGTGCTGTTATTAAAATGAAGATTTATACTGATAATATGGATCGACCACTTAATAAGCCATTTGTATGGTTGCCGATAGAACAAAAAGCACCGCCAGTGTTTGACAAAGAAACTCATAAACTTGTGGGAACCGTTACGCAGCCGGATTTATCTGACTTGAGTCTTGATGTTCCTGTTAATGCAAAAAGAGTTATTGGTACAAAAGCAGTTATTTTAACTGCAGAAGAATTGCAAGACAAGATTGACGCAAAAATTGATAATTCAAACAATGAGATGGCAAGGGCAGTTGAATTAATACTTACAAGAATTGCAACTAAATCAAGCCGTCTTGTTAAGTCCGATTTCCCGGAGAAGGTTTGGGAAAGGATAGATGAACGAAGGGCATTGAGTGGTCAACCTCCGTTATGAATACATTGAAATGGTCAAAAAACAGAGCAGGGTTATATATGCAAGATGCACTTGCAGAGTTTCAACCTGATATGAAAGGGCTTTTAAGCCCACCGGCTCAGTATAAAATGTATAAAAACAGGTTGATGACTCAACATCTTATCGGTTTTGGTTCCGGGGTTGCATTGCTTCCAGGGGATGTAACAAGTTATGCTTTTGATGGTTCCGGTGACAGGCTTGATATAGGCGATCATGCAAATTGGGATTTAGTTTCAGATTATTATAATGAACTATTAAAAATTCAGGAGATTCATAGAACTTTAA
>JABIBH010000036.1 GCA_018652925.1 bacterium
AGGCAGCGGCAGGTGAACTTGATCAGGGAATTGTTTCTGAACTGATTCTAATCATTAATAATTCCACATGTGTGGACAAAAACCTGTAAATCAAAGACTGTACTTGCGATATGCAGAAAACGGCATAACCTACTGTTGTACAATCTGTAATATTCTGCAATAATTTAAATATAGTCTATCTGGGTAGACGAAAACCTGTATATCGAAGGTTGTACTTGCAATATGCAGGGTATTGTTATAATATTCAGGTATGATAACACGAGATATTACAACAGAATTACTGCAATGCGCCACTGAATATCCAGTAGTCACAATTCTGGGTCCTCGTCAATCTGGTAAGACTACACTAGCGAAGATGGCTTTTTCTGAAAGAAGATATTTCTCATTAGAAGATCCTGATATTCGAGCTATAGCAGAAGAAGATCCCAGAGGATTTCTGGATAATGCAGGTTCAAATTGCATTCTTGACGAAGTTCAAAGAGTGCCTCATCTACTTTCATATATTCAGGGTATTGTTGATCAAGAGAACATAAAAGGGCAGTTCATTTTAACAGGCAGTCACCAGCCAAGGCTACATGAAGCAATATCACAGTCACTCGCTGGCAGAACTGCAATGTTATCACTTTGGCCATTTTCTTTTTCGGAGCTCAGGAACTATAAAGATAGCTGGTCACCATTTGAATTGATGTGGAAAGGTACCTATCCTGGACTTCATCAAGAAGGAATTGAGCCGAGAAGATTTTATAATAACTATCTTCAAACCTATCTTGAAAGAGATGTCAGGTTGCTTGCTGGGCTTCGTAATTTATCTCAATTTCAATCATTATTAACACTTCTGGCAGGTAGGGTGGGCCAGGTTGTTAATCTGTCTTCTTTGTCTAATGATGTTGGTGTTTCAAGTACAACAATCCGAGAGTGGTTGAATGTTTTAAAAGCAACTTATGTGATATTTGAATTACCGCCCTATTTCAAAAATATTAGGAAGCGAGTTATTAAATCATCTAAAATATATTTTACCGATGTAGGTGTTGCGTCTTACTTGTTAGGTATCCATAATGAAGAGCAGGCAATGAGAGACCCGCTTAGAGGTAATCTTTATGAAAATATTATTATCAGTGATATTTTTAAAAGCGCATATAATAAAGGAATAAGACCTGAGTTCTACTTTTTTAGAGATTCTTTGGGTTGTGAAGTTGATTTGTTGATTAAAGAGTTTGGAAAAATAATTCCTGTTGAAATAAAGTCTGCGAAAACATTTTCGACCAGCTTCCTGAAAGGTATCAAAAGGTTTAGGAAAATTCATTCAGGAAGAACAGAAAATGGTATAATCCTGTATACAGGGGACCAGGAATATAATATTGAAAGTCATAGAGTAATAAATCCATTGCAGGTAAATGACATTTGGGATGAAGTTACCAGAGACAATCATCTTTCCCGTGAATAAGTCAGCGATTTGTTTTATATTCCCCACATGAGTACTACAGACAAAAACAAAGCATACCCTTCTGTGCATGAAATGTCAGATGAGCAACGCATAGGCATTGTTACAGATATTTTTGCATCTGTTACCGACAAATATGACTTCCTGAATCGATTTCTGTCTCTGCGACGTGATGTGTCGTGGCGCAAGCGCACTGTCAGTGAGATGAACTTTTTCAAAACCAACAAGTTTCTGGACGTTGCAACCGGTACTGGCGACCTGGCTCTGGATTGTGCAAAAGCGTATCCTGAAGTGTCAGTTGTTGGTGTAGATTTTGTTCAGGAAATGATAGACAAGGGGTTGCCAAAAGTTGTCAGTGATAATCTGACCGATCGCGTTGAATTGAAATGGGGCGACGGCACCGACCTTGAGTTTGAGGATGAAAGTTTTGATGTAACTGCTATCTCGTTTGGTATCAGGAATATTCCAGACAAGGTGAAGGCGCTGACTGAAATGCGCAGGGTGATTGCTGTTGGTGGTCAGGTAATGGTGTTGGAATTGACAACACCGGAACCTGGTTTCTGGCGATCGGTTTACAGCTTTTATCTCAACGGTGTGTTGCCAAAACTGGCGCGTCTGTTTACTAAAAATCCGGCAGCTTATGAATATCTGGCAGACTCGATCATGAATTTTCCAACTCGTAGAGAGTTTGTAAAGCTGATGGAATCTATTGGACTTACTGAGTGCAGGGCAATTCCATTGACTCTTGGTGTCTGCACTTTGTACATCGGAAAGAAGTAGGTTATGAGTTTAGAAAAAATAATCGAGATGGGTAAAGGAACGATGGCAGAAGCTATCGGGATTGAGATAACCGAAATCGGCGACAAGTTTGTTACAGGGAAAATGCCTGTAGATCACAGGACTGTCCAGCCTTTTGGATTGTTACATGGTGGCGCATCGGCAGCATTTGCAGAAACCCTGGGCAGTATTGCGGGGACTGTGTTGGTCGCTGAAAATGGCAACCAGGCAGTTGGCATAAATATCAATTGCAACCATGTAAGAAGTGCAAAATCAGGATGGGTTTATGGAAAAGCAGTACCGGTGAAAATCGGCAAAAAGATTCACGTCTGGTCCATTGATATAAACGATGAAGAGGGCCGGCTGGTATGTTCAAGTCAACTGACATTGGCAGTGATATGAATTTGCAAAGTCTCTGGATAGAATCAGTAAACGATGGCAATGCTGTTGCCATCTGGCGAGCTCCTCACTCAGAACAGATTCATTTTATTGCGGACAAATCTCCATCCAAAGGCAGGATTGATCTGCAACAACCTGGTTTTGCAGTAAGCCCGTTTTTAAATCCTGAAGGCAATGAAACTCTATTTTTGAAAGCAGACAAACATTCTGTATTTGATAAAGTTGAGCAATTTGACGGTTTAGTTCCTTATCATTTGAACAGTCGACCTGATACTGAGATATCGGGAGAGAAGTCTCACTTTATAAAAATGGTTGAAGATGGCGTGGCTGCTATTAACGATGGCGAGTTTGACAAGGTTGTTCCAGCTCGAACTCTTGATCAACCGCTGGCAGCTGATTTCAATGTACTAAATCAGTTTTATAAAATGGCCGATGCGTATCCGGCTGCTTTTGTCAGTTTACTTTCTATTCCAGGAATTGGTACCTGGACAGGTGCCACACCCGAGTTGTTGATTGAATCATCAGCTGAACATTTCAGAACTTTTTCACTGGCAGGAACTCAACCATTTGTTGAGGGCTCTGATTTGTCGGAAGCTGCCTGGAACCAGAAAGAGATTGAAGAGCAGGCAATGGTCAGCAGGTATATAATCGAACAGTTTAAAACTATTCGTCTGCGCAAGTTTGTTGAGTCTGGACCGCGCACTGTTCAAGCTGGAAATATGATTCATCTGAAAACCGAGTACACAGTTGATTTAAATGTTGTCAATATGCCTGAACTTGGATCTGTTATGCTGCAATTGTTGCACCCGACTTCTGCCGTATGCGGAATGCCAAAGTTCCCATCGCTCAGTTTCATAATTGAGAATGAAAGTTTGAATCGGGAATTGTACAGTGGATTTCTTGGCCCGGTAAATATGGATGGGACAACTCAGTTGTATGTGAATTTACGATGCATGCAAATCCTGAGAAATCGCGCAGTGCTGTATGCTGGAGCAGGAGTTACGCACGGCTCAAAAACAGAAAAAGAATGGGATGAAACCGCTTTGAAATGTCAAACCTTGCTGGATGTGATGTAGTGAGTGTAAAAGAAAACACACAGCATATTTACGATCTTGTTGCGCTGTGCGCGGCACGTGGAGTAGAGAAAGCTGTGGTTTGTCCTGGCTCAAGATGTGCACCATTGCTGCTTGGATTTGGAAAACATCCTGCAATTGAAACAATCTCGGTTACCGATGAACGTTCAGCTGGTTTCATTGGACTCGGGATAGCACAACAGACTGGCAAGCCAGTTGCACTTGTTTGTACATCGGGAACTGCTGCTCTGAATTTTGCGCCTGCAGTAACAGAAGCATTCTACCAAAACGTTCAGTTGATAGTTTTGACTGCCGATCGTCCTGCAGAATGGATTGATCAGTGGGATGGGCAGACAATTCATCAGAGCGATATCTACCAGGACCATGTCAGTGGAAGTTATACATTCACAAAAGAGAATCAGAGCATTGCTGAAGAGGCTTTATCTCTGGACGGACCTGTGCATCTGAATATCCCTATCGACGAGCCTTTTTATCCTGACAGCCTTGATGAAATTCAGTTTGGAAATCCGGTTTACAATAATGTAATTGAGCCTGTTGAAGTTGATAACACTGAGCTGCAAACTCTTTTGGACAACACATCAAAAGTTATGATTCTGGCAGGGCAGTCCGAGCCAAATCCTGAACTGTTTGATTTACTGAACAGTCTTGAAGTTCCAGTTGTAACTGATGTGACCAGCAATCTTCACACTCTTTCAAATTCAGTTAATGCTGTTGATGCTCTTTCAACACCGGACCTGCTGATTACTATTGGCCGATCGATAATCAATAAAAAACTGAAACTGTTTTTACGTGAAAACTCCCCAAAGGCACATTGGCATATTGGAACAAGTATGATTGGCGATCCATTTACAAGTCTGACTGAAACTGTAAATTGCAGGCCTGAAGAATATCTGAACGGGATGAAATTCAACAGTGCAGAGTACAGGGATTATTTTGTTGAGTCGGAGCGGAATCTAATTGGCACAGAGTTCAATTATTTCACTGCAGTAGAAAAAATCACTGCCGATCTGCCTGAAAAAAGCGTACTGCATCTGGGTAATGGAATGCCGGTGCGGATAATTGATTTTATCGGCTTGAAAAAAGATGTCGACGTGTTCTGCAACCGTGGGACATCGGGAATTGATGGCGTTGTAAGCAGTGCAGTTGGTCATGCCCTGGCAGACTCCAG
>JABIBH010000382.1 GCA_018652925.1 bacterium
AGAAACGACTTGTTTGACTACATAGAGATGTTCTATAATCCAAGACGTCGTCATAGCCATCTTGGAGGCGTTAGTCCAGAAGCATTTGAACGTGCTTCAAATAGTGACCTTTGAGTGTCTATGAAACTGAGGGAAGTCCATAATGATGAGTTAAACATGACCCTTCCCTGGGGCTTTAGACTTTTTTCCTGGATTGAAGAACACCCCCAATCTACAGAGCCATATATTACAGCAAGTCAAAATTTTCACTCAACCTCAAGTGGTGATTATTATATTGATATTACATTTGATAGTAACCAGGGATGTGGGTTTATGGCTGATTCTGAAGAGCTAGCTCTAAAAGTCCAATTTTTGTGGAACAATAGACCTCCTGGGTGGAATTTCATCACATACGGAGAGATCTATATCGATTATTTCACTTTGGAAATTAATGGCGTTCTCCCAACTACGCAAACATCCTTCGGTGGTGTGAAAATGTTATTCAGATAAATACTATAAGGAGGTCAAGGTCTATGAAATTCGTAAAAGTAATTATAACTATGTTAATGCTATCTCTTTCATTTGTTGCAGTTACCAATGCTACTACAGTTGAAGTGATGTCGGATGTAACAATATACACTTCTTTTGGAAGTGGTCATGAGTATTTCAGTCTTGACGGAGTTATGTCTGAAGTAACTGATGTTAGTGTGATAGCTCATATTTATGTGATGAATCTTCCAACAATTATTAACCCAGAGACAGGTGAAGTTCTACAATGCGGCATTAAATTAGGCTGTGGGATTTCCAGGGAAATAACTCCATACCCAGCAATTGGTGAGTCAGTGGAGTTCTACTCTTTGGGAGAGATGTATGTTGAGATAGCAATGTCCGGTTACTGGGGTTATGACTTTATGACTCTGGGATATGTTCTTGATGCAGGGGTTAGGTTCAGCAGAATATCGCCTTATGTGAATGGCTGGTATTCATATGATGTTGGGGAAATCTATGTTGATTATATAGAATTTGTAATTGATGGTGTGCTACCAACTACGCAAACATCCTTCGGCGGTGTGAAGATGTTATTCAGATAGCTTCTATACGGAGGTCGGTTTTAATGAAAACCATTAACAGCATAGTCCTTATAATATTGATATCGCTTGTTCTGTGTGTTGACACATCTGCGTTGACAATGGAGGTAGCTTCGGATGTTACTCAAACTGCTTTATGGGGAGAAGTTACAAATTTCAGTCTTGATGGAGTAATGTCAGAAGTAACAGAAGTCAGGCTTACTGCTCATATTGATATAATAGAACTTCCTACAATATACAACTACGAGCTAAATGAGACACTTCCCTGGTACGTAGCTCTTAGTAGTATAATTTGGATAAATTCCAGCAGGGTACTTGTTTCTGCAAGTCAGACTTTTCCCCCCGATTCAAATGGTGAATACTATGTCGATATTGTTTTTGACGGTGGTTCTGGTTATGAATTTATGACTGAAGTGCCAGAGATACAGTTATTGACTTTTTTTGATGCTCTTCTTCCAGGGGATCCTAATTGGCAAATTGAAACTTATGGTGAGATTTATATCGATTATATAATTGTAGAAATTGATGGAGTACTGCCAACTACGCAAACATCCTTCGGTGGTATGAAGGCGTTATTCAGATAGTTTATTTTAACAATGTCAATCTGCCCGACTGCTCATACTGATCACTTGTAATTCTGAAAAAGTAATTCCCCGATGCAACTTTATTACCACCGTTGTCATCACCATTCCATCTCATCTGGTGAGTTCCTTCAAGCAGGAAATTGTCTACCAAGATTGTTACCGGCTGCCCTGAAATGTCGTAGACAGCAACCGATGTTCTGCCAGGTCTGTTCTGGGAAAACTGAATTGTTGTCGATGGGTTGAATGGATTCGGGTAACAGTTGATATCGGAAATTATTTGTACAGGAATCTCATACGGGACATTTGTAATATCGCAGTTTGCAGGCAGCGCACCAATCAGACCACATTCAAAGTTATTTTCTTCTGAACAGGGGGAGTCGCAGTGAAGGTATAGCAACTCAACAGTGTCATCGAACAGTGGATCAAGAGACAGATTGTTATTGATTGTTAATTGATCCGATATCCCACCAATCCAGTCACCACCAGAGTTTCCAAAAATATTACTGCATGAAATTGTGGAATAACCGTCTTGAATAATTTTAATACTTTCGCCAGCGGTCGAGAATGCAATGATGGAGTTGTCGATATCAGCTGAAGAGCTGTAGGTAAGAAAAAGCCCTCCACCTTCAGCAGCTGAATTGGAAGTCAGTGTACAATTTGAAAGACTGATATTGGAGAAATAGCATCGTATTGCTCCGCCACGGTTTGTTGTGGTGTTGTATTGGAAAATTGTTCCGGAAACAGCTGATGTCGAGTTGACGAAATTGATTCCACCGGCATGGTTTTCAGAACTGTTACTGATGAAATTGCAATCTGTGATAATTGCATCGGAGCTCCAGCAGTCAAATGCTCCACCACTATATACAGTCGCAATATTTTGCACAAAATCACAGTTACTTAAATGGGGGTTGGAGTCACTGGCAGAGTAGATTGCACCTCCGGCGATGGCAATATTTTTGTAAAAAGTGCAATTCAGAAATTGAGCGGAAGCACCATATTCATAATAGACAGCACCCCCGGTTTTGGCTTCGTTGAATGCGAAGTAACAATTCAGGAATACCGATGCATCGCCTTCAACCGAGTAAAAACCACCAGCACCAACTGCGGTGGAGTTGGAGAGAAACTCACTGGCAATCACTGAGATCTGGCAATTGTTGAAGAAGAATCCTCCGCCATCGCCAAGCAAGTTGTCGATTGTGAACGCTGTGTTTTGAGTAATTTCACAGTTACGAATAATGCCGGTACATTCTTTTGCCCAGATTGCACCACCGGCTGCCCATAGTTCGTTTACCGCTCTATTTGACATGAATGTGCAGTCAGCTATATCGATTGTACTTTCAAGTGCGCCAAACCCAGCACCAGTAAAAGCAGTGTTGTTGATGAATGTACAATTATAGATAGCGATATTGGAACTGATTGCGCGCACACCGGCGCCAAGTGCATCGATCCATCCTACAGAAACGTAGCCGTTGTCGAATGTAATGTTCTTGATTGTTGTCAGCTCGGAAAGGTTGGAACAGTCAATAATTCTGCCATGATTATCAGCAGTAATTGTGACATCCCCGGCTATCTCCGAGTCACCGGTAAGTGTAATTCCGGCTTTCATGATAATTCCATGTTCATAATAGAGTCCGCTGGAAATTACAACTGTATCACCTGAATTTGCAGCATTGATACCCGATTGAATGTCCGGGAAATCAGATGGCACAAAAAATGTTGATGACAGGCAGTGGCTTGAAATCAAAAGCAGAG
>JABIBH010000383.1 GCA_018652925.1 bacterium
AAGAAGTCATCGATTTCATCAATATGTTTGAAGTGAAATTAGATGAGTACAATGTGCTTCTTTCATACAATAAAATTTTTGTTGAGAGAACAGCAGATGTTGGAATTATAACTGCTGAAGATTGTGCAGACTACGGTTGTACTGGACCAATTGTTAGAGGTGCTGGTAAGCCTTGGGATTGTCGAAAAGATGATCCATACTCAATTTATGACAAATTTGATTTTGAAATTCCTTACGGCGAAGGTGAAATGGGAACAGTGGGTGACTGCTGGGATCGTTACATGGTTCGTATCAGGGAAATGTTTGAGTCTTGTCGCATAGTTAGACAAGCTATTGAGTCGATGCCTGAGGGAATTGTGATGAGCGAAGATTTAAAGCGCAATGTCAAGGTTCCAGCTGGCACACTTTATACTCGAACAGAGAGTAGTAAGGGTGAGATGGGCTATCACATTATTAGTGACGGTGGTTCTAAACCGTTCCGTAATAAAGTGCGTTCACCATCGTTCTCTAACCTGCATATAATCGAGAAAGTTGGCCGGGGGCAGATGTTGTCTGACCTTGTTGCCACTGTAGGTTCTCTGGACATTGTTCTTGGGGAGATTGACAGGTAATGGAAATTATTACAAAGCTCCTGACAGAAACTTTTGGTTTGCAGCTGGATCATACCGGACAGCTTATTGCCGGTGGTTTGACAATGGCACTGATCATGGCTCTGGTCATGGCAACCTGTGCGATTGTCTGGACCTGGGCAGAGCGAAAAGTAGCCGGTTTTATTCAGAGCAGGTATGGACCGATGCGTGTCGGTAAATACCACGGCGTATTGCAACCTGTTGCTGACATGGTCAAGATTCTGGGCAAGGAAGACATCATTCCAGATGATGCCGACAAGCCTCTTTTCATCCTGGCACCGATCATCATTTTCATCGCCTCCTTGTTGCCATGGGCTGCTATTCCATTTGCGCCTGGCTTCATTGCATCTGATATGGACCTTGGTCTGTTCTACATTTTTGCAGTGAGTAGTGGTGCGATTGTCGGTATTTTGATGGCTGGTTGGGCATCGAACAACAAGTGGGCACTTTATGGTGCTGCTCGTGGTGCTGCTCAGATGGTCAGTTATGAAATTCCACTGGCACTTGCCACAATTCCTGTTGTGATGAGAACCGGTTCTTTGAATATGAACGATATCGTGATTGGTCAGCAAGGTGGACTGTTCCACTGGAATGCTTTCCACGATCCGTTTTTGTTTGTCGCCTTCATAATTTACTTCGTTTCAAGTATTGCTGAAGTAAACCGTGGGCCATTTGATATGCCAGAAACAGAATCTGAACTGGTTGCTGGTTATCACACCGAATACACCGGAATGCGTTTCGCTCTGTTCTTCTTGTCAGAGTATGCAAACCTGTTCCTGGTTTCCTGTATTGCAACTGCGGTTTTCCTTGGTGGCTGGAATTTGCCTGTTGGAAACGCAGTAATTCTGCCTGGCCTGGTTTTCCTGTCCAAGGCGGTTCTGTTAGTTCTGATTCAAATCTGGATTCGCTGGACATTGCCAAGATTGCGCGTTGACCAGTTGATGCATGTTTGTTGGAAAGTTCTGATTCCATTGTCGCTGCTTTGCTTGCTCGGCTCTGGAATTCTTTTGATGGTCAGTGGCGAAATCGCCGCTTAACGGGGCCAATTAACCCCGGGAGTTGTCAATGACACAGTACTTCAGAGATTTTTACGACGCTGTCGTTTCTGCATTGAAAGGGATGAGGATCACTGTAAAACATGTGGTCAAAAAGCCTGTTACTTTGCAGTACCCTGATGAACGATGGGTAATGCCTGAGCGATTCAAAGGGTTTATTTATAACGACATAAATCGTTGTGATGCATGTAACCGATGCGTGAAAGCATGTCCGGTTGACTGTATCTACATCGAAACAATTGGTAAAGGCAAGGACAGGTTCATGTATCGATATGCTGTTGATTACAACAAGTGTATCTGGTGTGGACACTGTGTTGAGGCATGCCCAACCGACGCATGTCAGCACAGTCTTGACTATGACCACTCCTGCTATGATCGAACTCGTCTGGTTTACGAATTTGTAGATCCAAAGAGTCCGGTTCCTTGTCACAAGGAAAACAGGTTGGAGCTGGGATACTACGTTCCTAATGCAGATGAAGAGCGGGCAAAGCTTGCAGCTAAAAAAGCTAAACCTGAAACAACAGAGGAGTAGCAAATGGGCGACATGGTATTTTATCTATTTGCAGCGACGACCGTACTGTCCGGCTTCTTTGTCGTGTTCAGTAAGAATATCGTCCACGCAGGTTTCAGTCTGCTGTTTACACTGTTTGGTGTGGCAGGATTGTTTGCCATGCTTGGAGCTGATTTTCTGGCGGTTACTCAGACTATGGTCTACATCGGCGGCGTTCTGATTCTGGTTCTGTTTGTGGTAATGATGACACGCATTCCTGGACAGGATATTCCAAAACGCAGCTTTGACCGCAAGATTCCAGCCGGAGTTTTCTCGGTTCTGATTTTTGCTCTTGTCTTCAAGGTGATCAACGGTACAGAGTGGAATGTTCTGCCTGTCGATGCTCCTGAGGCAACAATCAGCATGATTGGCCAGAAGCTTCTGACCGATTTTATTTTCCCATTTGAGTATGCATCAATCGTTCTGCTACTGGCAATGATTGGCGCTGCTATTCTGATTCGCGAACGCAAGATTGACGATGAAGAGGAGGTGCAGTCATGATGGAAGTAGGCTTGGCTCACTACCTTACAGTTGGTGCAATTTTGTTCTCGCTTGGCATTTTTGCCGTAATGACCCGTCGTAATGCAGTTGCCCTGTTAATGGGTGTTGAACTGATTTTGAACGGGGCGAATGTAAATTTTGTGGCGTTTTCACGATACGTTGAAACGTCGATTGATGGTCATCTCATGGCTGCGTTTGTTATCGTTCTGGCTGCTGCTGAAGCTGCTGTAGCGTTGGCAATTGTTCTGGCTATGTTCAGAAACTTTGGCACTGTGCACGTTGACAGTGTTGACAGTTTGAAGCAATAGAGGAGACGAAACACGATGAGCGAACACGCCATCCTGTGGACAGCACTTAGTGTACTGCTTTTACCAATGCTTTCGTATGTAATCATTTTCTTCTTTGGGAAAATGTTACCACGCAAGGGTGATTGGGTTGGAGTGACTCTACTTGGAGCAACTCTTGTTCAGGCAGTCCGCATTTTTGTGCATTTCTGGCAAATGGGCGACTCTCAACTTCGTTACGAAGGTGGGTTCCGCTGGCTTGATGTAGGGCAATTTACTGCTGATGCAGGAATGCTTGTCGATGGTATGACTGCCATAATGTTGGTAGTTGTATCACTTGTAAGTTTCCTGGTTCACCTGTTCTCTGTTGGCTATATGCACGGCGACAGGCGATACGAGCGATACTTTGCTTTCCTGGGATTTTTCACATTCTCGATGATGGGCATTGTACTGGCAAACGGCCTGCTCTTCTTGTATGTGTTCTGGGAATTGGTTGGACTTGCAAGTTACCTGTTGATTGGGTTCTTCTTCCACAAACCAACTGCAGCCGATGCAAACAAAAAGGCGTTCCTCACCAACCGTGTTGGTGACTTCGGCTTCTTTATCGGCATCATGATTTTCTTCACAGCTTACGGCACATTCAACTATATGGAATTGTTTGCCCAGATGCAGCTAGCTCCATTGACCGGCGCTCTGTTAACGTGGGCTGGTGTTGGATTGTTTATGGGTTGCATTGGTAAATCGGCTCAGGCTCCATTGCATATCTGGCTTCCAGACGCGATGGAAGGTCCAACTCCTGTAAGTGCATTGATTCACGCGGCAACAATGGTTGCAGCGGGTGTTTATATGGTAGCAAGGTTGTTGCCGCTGTTTGATCCAAACGCGCTGCTGGTGATTGCCTACATCGGTTCAATCACTGCAATACTTGGTGCGACGATTGCGCTGGTTAAAACTGACATCAAGAAATCGCTGGCATTCTCAACCATCAGTCAGCTTGGTTACATGGTTATGGCAATGGGTGTTGGTGCATCTGCTGCCGGTATGTTCCACCTCACAACTCACGCTTTCTTTAAAGCTCTGTTGTTCCTTGGAGCCGGTTCTGTAATCCACGCGGTTCATACTCAGGAAATGCCACTCATGGGTGGTCTGCGTAAAAAGATGCCAATCACATTTGTGACATTCTTTATCGCAACTCTGGCAATCAGTGGAGTTCCGTTCTTCTCAGGTTTCTACAGTAAAGATGCAATCCTGGCAGGCGCTCTGGCGTTTGGCATGCAGGGCAAAACAATGATTCCATTCATTCTTGCTCTTGCTGCTGCCGGTATTACTGCTTTCTACATGTTCCGTATGTTGTTCATGACTTTCATGGGCAAACCACGCGATGAAGAACGATACAGCCACGCTCACGAATCACCATGGACAATGTCTGTTCCTCTGATGGTTCTTGCTGTTCTGGCAATCGTATCTGCTGGCTGGAAAGGCCCTGCCGACAGCTGGTTCTCAAAATTTGTAACTTCCTATGACTTGCCTGCAATTACTGCTGAGTATGGTCACCAGGAAAACCACATTGTTGAATCTGACCATCATGTAGTTGTAGACGATCACGCTGTTGTTCATGTTGAAGAGCATGCAACTTCTGAATCGGACGCAGCTCACGGCGATAGCCACGGTGATGCACATGATGACGTTAGTCACAAAGCTCACAGCATGGCAATGGTCATGTCTATCGCAATTGCGGGACTCGGCATTTTCCTCTCCTGGCTTGCTTACATGAAAAAAGCATTCAGCACAGAGGCAATTAAAACCAGACTGAATCCTGTTTATAAAGTTCTGCAAAATAAATATTACTTCGACGAAATTTATGCCGCTACGGTCTATAAATTCGTCCTCGGACTCGCATGGCTGAATGCTGCTTTCGATCGCGTTGTGATTGACGGCATAGTGAACGGCTCTGCGACTGTTACTAAAATAGGTGGCTGGATAACCGGCAGCATATTTGACCGCTACGTCGTCGACGGAATGGTCAATGGAGTTGGCAACCTGATTCAGGGAGCTGGCCAAGGTATGCGTCGAGTACAGACAGGTCGGGTTCAAACCTACCTGCTGTATGTTTGTACCAGCATTGTAATTCTGGTTTTCGTTTTCCGAGCCCTGTAAGGGACTTAACCCAAGGAGAGCCTTGATGGCTGACCACATTCTATCCTGGATGACTTTTTTCCCGGTAATCGGCGCGATTGTAATCACGTTTATTCCCAAGGGCAACAAAGAGATCGTTAAAACAGTTGCTGCAGCTGCAGCTGCTGTACCACTGATTCTTGCTGTTCGTTTGTTTATCGACTTTGACCGTGCTCTGGACGGTTTTCAGTTTGTTGAGCATTTCGAATGGATTAAAAGTTTTAACATTGAATATCACATGGGCGTTGATGGCCTTAGTGTACCAATGGTTCTGCTTACAGCATTCCTTTCCTTCATCTGTATTATTGCATCGTGGAAAATTGAGAAAGCAACCAAAGGTTACTTTGCTCTATTCCTGTTGCTTGAAGCTGGAATGATGGGCGTGTTCTGTGCTCTGGACTTCTTCCTGTTCTATGTGTTCTGGGAAGTAATGCTCTTACCGATGTATTTCCTGATCGGCATCTGGGGTGGTCCAAGAAAAGAATACGCAGCAATCAAATTCTTCCTGTATACACTTGCAGGATCAGTGCTGATGTTGCTGGCAATGATCGCCTTGTATCTCTTTACAACTGATCCAGCCACAGGACAGACTGGTACCTTCAACATGTTGCACATGTTTGATCAGGCCAACCATACAGGCATACTGACACTGGATAATGTCAGGTTTGCACTCTGGATGGGCTTGTTCATCGGCTTTGCAATCAAGGTTCCAATCTTCCCATTCCACACATGGCTTCCTGATGCACACGTTGAAGCGCCAACTGCTGTATCTGTAATTCTTGCCGGTGTTCTGTTGAAGATGGGTACTTACGGAATTCTTAGAATCAGTTACCCAATGCTTCCTGATCAAGCAAAAGCATTTATGATCCCGATGGCTATTTTGGGAGCTATAAATATTTTGTACGGTGCATTCTGTGCTTTAGCACAAACCGATATGAAGAAACTCGTTGCCTATAGCTCGGTCAGCCACATGGGTTACGTTCTTCTTGGTATGAGTTCAATGACTGAAGCCGGAATCAACGGTGCAGTTTTCCAGATGTTCAACCACGGTACAATCACCGCAATGATGTTCCTCTGCGTAGGTGTTATTTACGATCGTGCACATCATCGAGAAATCAATGGCTTTGGTGGACTTGGTCTGCAAATGCCACTTTATACAACAGTTACCTCGTTCGCACTGTTTGCTGCTATCGGCCTGCCTGGCCTGAGTGGTTTTGTCAGTGAAGCGATGGTCTTTATGGGCGCATTCCCGGTTCACCAGACAATCACAATTATTAGTGCCGTCGGTATTATTATCGGTGCTGCTTATGTCTTGTGGATGTTGCAAAGAGTGTTCCTTGGTACGCGCAACGAAAAGTACGACGACATTGCAGACATCAATTCCAGAGAAATGTTTACTCTGGTTCCAATTGGTCTGGTAGTTCTGTTCCTGGGTATTTACCCGATGCCAGTTCTGAACCTGATGAAGGTTTCATTGAACAGCTTGATTGCAGTAATCAACGTTGCTGGATAACAGGGAGTGAAAGTTGTTTGTTAACATAACGATCCCCAGCTGGTCAGACTTCGCGCACTTTGTGCCAGAAGCAATAATGTTCGGCGCATTTCTACTCGCTCTGATGGGCGATGTGATAGTGCGTGGACGCAAGCCAGTTGTTCCGTTTCTGATTTCCCTTCTGGGTGCTTCAGCTGCCCTGTATTACTCATTCGCCTCACCACCAATTGGTGACGCCGGTGTGCTTGGCGGTCTGGTAATGATTGATGGCTTTGCCGGATTTTTCCGCATCGTCTTCAGTTTTGTAGCTGTGGTAACAATACTCTTTTCATGGTCGAGTGAAGAGATTATGGGAAAAGGTAGAGAGCATAAGGGCGAATATTACGCACTGATTGCTCTGATGACTGGTGGCATGATGGTCATGGCTGAGGCCCGTGACCTGGTTATGCTGTTTATGTCGATGGAGCTTGTTGCGCTTACCAGTTACGTAATGGCCGGGTACATGCGTAACAGTTTGCGAAGTACTGAAGCTTCTCTGAAGTACGTAATCTTTGGCGCAGTTTCAAGTGGCATCATGCTGTTTGGTATGTCGTTGCTGTTCGGTATGACAGGCCAAATGACTTTTGTAGGTATTCGCGATGCACTTGTAGCAAACCCTGTTAATGAACTTTCAATGCTTGTTGTTTTGATAATGATCATGGCCGGTTTTGGTTACAAAATTGCGATGGTTCCATTCCACTTCTGGTGCCCCGATGTTTATGAAGGCGCACCAACTCCAGTTTCGGCTTTCTTTTCTGTTGGCCCCAAAGCTGCCGGTTTTGCATTGATGATTCGGTTCTTCTTTACCGTTTTCCAATCGATTGTTGAACTCATTGACTGGCCATTGATGATTGCAATTTTATCTGCAGTTACAATGACCTATGGAAATATTGTTGCAGTTAAACAGACCAACGTGAAACGACTTCTGGCTTACTCAAGTATTGCTCATGTCGGTTATCTGTTGATGGGTTTCCTGCTTTTGACTCCAGGTGGCTTGCAGGCAATTCTGTTTTACTTGTTGGTTTATGCAGTGATGAATCTTGGTGCATTCATGTTTGTCAGTGCAATCAATAACTCAATTAAAAGCGAAGAGCTGTCTGATTATGCAGGGCTTGGATTCCGAGCTCCGTGGGCAGCGGTCATGATGTTTATCTTCCTGGTTTCATTGGTCGGTTTGCCACCAACTGCAGGATTTATTGGAAAGCTTTATCTCTTCACAGAAGTTATGCGTGAAGGCTGGTACTGGCTTGCCATTGTTGGTGTATTGAACAGTGTTGTCGGTCTGTTTTACTATATGCAGATTGCCAGAGCTATGTTCTTTGAAAAAGTACCAGAAGATGCGCCAGCAATCAAAATTGCTCCTTTGCATTATGTAACGATGGCACTTCTGGCTTTGCCAACATTAATTCTTGGCCTATACTGGTCAGAGTTCAAGGTACTTGCTGATCAAGCTATTGCTGGGTTTTCTGCCTTTTAAAAGATAAACCTCAATACCTTCTTCACTCAACGCAGGTCGCCTTTTATAGGGCGACCTGCTCTTCGCTACGCTCAGATTCGTTTATAAGGTATTGAGGTTTATTAGCTGGAAAGACAGGAGATTATTTGTATGCCTAAAAAATATTCAAAGCATCTAATGGTTCTAATAATGTTATTGCTTGTTGTAAATTTTTGTAAAGCAACTGAAATCAGAATTGCCCTCGGAGGTGCTGAAGAAAGCATATACAATCAATTGGTTTTTGATTTTAACAACGATATGTGGATGGACATTATTTATAGTCAGGACGGAAATTCCCCGGTTGAGTTATATGAATATGTAGGTGATTTGGCAAGCGGAGCACCTGATATGCAACACAAGTTTTTGGAGTTTATACATATTACGAATGTCAAAGCAATAGAAGTGGCCAATATTGATAACGATATAGATAGTAGAGGCTTGGGGCTTGTTGATGTTATTATTACGCAGCCCGATCAGATTCACATATTCAAACACACAGGCGACTATGACGGAATAGTTTTCCAGGATGTTACAAACAGTGTCGGTTTTGATCTTGCTTCAGTATCAGATGTCTGGTCAGTTTCCTGGGGTGATTATGACAAAGATGGCAGGGTCGATCTGGTTTTGGGTAGACTTGGCTATGATGGTACTGACCCAATGGCAGATCTGGGGAATGTTACAGGTCTTCCAAATCTTGTTCTGCATAACATATCAACTCCCGGTGACATCAAGTTTGAAGATGTATCTGCAGAGATATTGACAAGCGTTTATGACAGCCAGACAAAAACATTGTTTACTTCATGGCGGGATATTGATGGTGACAACGATCTGGATCTTGTTATTGGAGATATTGGAGTAACGTCAAATGAAAGCATGCCAGATGGTGGTAGCAAGAGTGCTCTATATATAAATAATGGAGACGGTACATTTTTTGAAGGCACTGTAACACGCTTAAGTCTTATGTCAGACAATTATCGTAATGGAGCGGAGTGAAATGAAATTAATAACTTCAGTATGTATGATTTTACTGTTGTCCACTACAGTGGCTGCAAGAGTGATAACAGTTGAAAAAGACGGTACTGGAGATTATCAGATTATCCAGGACGCTGTTAATGCCTCAGCGCCAACAGATACAATATTGATTGGCCCAGGTCGCTATGATGATTTTTGGAATTTCAGACCGGATTTGAACTGGGATACTGTTATAGGAGTAACTGTTGACAGTTTGACTATTAAAGGTGTCAGCAGTGATGAAGTTATCATCGGCCCTGTTATTCCTGATGAACCTGGTGGCTTGATTACAACTCACGGCATTGCTTCGGCAATGGATTTGACATGGTTGGTGGTAGAAGATATTTCAACTGAAAATACAGACAGGGGCATTCATTTGTTTCCATCTGGTAGAATCAGGCGGTGCGTAACTAGAAATCATTGGTGGGATGGCTATTTGATAGAGGTTGGAAATGATATAGTAATTGAGGATTGCAAGTCATTTGATGGTGGCGGAATTGGCTTTGCTCCTTATGGTCCGGATTTAGTAAAGGCAGAAGTTACCTCTTTTTATGCCAACAATGCCGATATGGGGATTTATAATCGACACCCAAATGCGATTCTTCGAAATATTACCGGGGAAGATTGCGCCCATGTAGTTTCAGCTCATCAAGGTCATACATATTTAACAGAATCAACTATGACAAACTGTCTTTTGGGAATTAGCAGTCACGGTGCGTTTGCCTTTGATAACGTATTTGTTTTTGGCTCAACACTAGCAGATTATCTGTGGTTTTCTGGAACAATTGCCAACGGGACTGATGTTGTCTTCTCTGGTGGGATTCCAGCGGGACAGAATTGGGGAACTATGGCTGGGAGTCAAGGCGAGATTAATATACACAACAGTAATATTGGAAATAGCGTAATTTCTTCAGTGTGGGTTAATACTCACGGTGGCCCAATGGATGCAATAGATTTAACTAACAATTACTGGGGGACCCCAAGTGCGGGTACAATTGATGCTTGGATTCATGATTATAATGATGACCCAGGAATTTTGTGCAATGTTCAGTACCAACCATTTTCAGATGTACCGCTGAGCAACAAAAAAAAGACCATGGGTGGGATCAAGGCTTTGTTTAGATAAGGTATAAACCTTAATACCTTCTTCACTCAACGCAGGTCGCCTTTTAAAAGGCGACCTGCTCTTCGCTACGCTCAGATTCGTTTATAAGGTATTGAGGTTTATCTGCTGGAAAGACAGGAATTTTTTTATTGTTAAAAGGAACTATGTTTTCCAAGATGATGAAAGGAAACAAGGATAATGAATGTGTCTCTTATGAGAATGCTTTTAATTGTTTGGGCAATGAACTTTGTTGTTTATCTGATATGCAAGTTAATCGCCAGGTTTGGTGTGTCGCAAAAAAATCTTCATGTATATGTTTTATTAGCAAATGCACCAATTGCTTTGATGGTATTTAACCAATCTGCAATTAATTATGAAGATGTGGCACTCTACCTCACGTCTACATTCGGACTTGTAATGTTGAGCAGGACAATTATCAAATCAATGAAAGAAGTGTAGGCGTTAGCTGAACAGGGTAATGAATCGAGAACAAAATAAAAGATGCAATGTTCTGATATTTAATTAGTATATAGAAACGCTCGCTACATCTATGTTTTTTGTACCAAGGCATCAAATGAAAAAAACTTTTTTCACAATCATTTTTTTACTGTCGGCGTTTGCTTTGCAGGCAGAGCCGCTTCGTCAGATTCTGCTGATAAGTTGTGACACTTTAAGTGCCCAGCATATGCAGTCGTATGGTTATGGACAAAAAACCACAACCGAGTTTGATAAGCTTGCCGCCAAAGGAACACTGTTTAATTATTGCATCACTCCACAGGGTTGGACGCTGTCTGCTCACATGTCAATGTTCACCGGGCTTGAGCCACTGTCTCATGGTGTTGGTAAATACAATTCACTGAATGAAGAGATTCAGTTTCTGCCAGAGATATTATCAGAAGCCGGTTTTGTGACCGGTGGATTTCCAACAAGCAATCACTGGTTGAATCGGAAATACGGTTTTGACAGAGGTTACGATTATTATTCATTTTTCATGAATGATACAATTGAGAATATTACAGGCGGTGTTGCGGGATATACTTATGAGTGGATGAAAAAAGCTGTTCCAGTTGATGATAACGGTCCAACCAAACCGTTCTTTTTAATGCTGCATTATATGGATGCTCACAGCAGGCCGGTTGACATGGGACCTTACCCGTATTGGTCGCCTGTAAAGCAGGTTCGCGATTATTATGGGCTTCCTAAAAATGCACCTGAAATGAAAGTCGACGGCGATAAGTGGGATATGGCTGCC
>JABIBH010000384.1 GCA_018652925.1 bacterium
GATGATACAAAGCACCACAAACCAAGCCCGATTCCTTTTGAAATGGCTCTTGAAAGACTTGGAGTTACTGCAGAAGAAGCAGTGATGATTGGTGACTGGCCTGAACGCGATATTGTTGGTGCCGGTGGTGTTGGATTACATACTGTTTACGCTCGTTATGGTGACACTTATGACACTTCAATTCGCAAGTCTGATGGTGATTCCGGTGCGGACTTTGAAGTCGATGATATTATGCAACTGCTGGATGTGATTGCCACGCTCAATGGAGAGTAAATTATGAGAGTAGTAACTGCAAAACAGATGGCTGAAATTGACAAGCTGACTATTGATGGCGGATTTCCTGCAATCGAGTTGATGGAAAACGCTGGCGGTGAAGTTGTGTCGGAACTCTTTGAGCTGTATCCGGATCTGAATCAAACAGAACCGATAGCTATCTGTTGTGGCAAAGGTAATAATGGTGGCGATGGTCTTGTTGTAGCACGACTTTTGTATGTCCTCGGTTTTACAGTCACAGTATTTCTCCCTTTTGGAAAAGATGATTTCAGTGAAGACGCAGGAGCAAATTTTACGCGGTTGCCTGAAGGTGTGACAGTTGTTCTGGGTAATGACGATCCTGCAATGGACTGGTATGAAATTGCAGTCGGAAGCCAACTCTGTATCGATGCTATTCTTGGTACCGGAATAAAACTCCCACTCAGAGATACAATGGCTGAGATTTGCGAAGCGTTTAATCATCTTGAAGTAGACGTAGTAAGTATCGATATCCCAAGTGGTGTTGATGGCAATAATGGCAAAGTTGATCCTGTTGCTGTGCGCGCTGATGTGACTATTACAATCGGCTTGCCAAAACTTGGATTGTTGACCGGGTCAGGAAGACATTATGCTGGTCACATTGAAGTTGTCGATATCGGGTTTGATGATTCTTTGACAGAACATAAACCAGGACAGCTGGAGTATCTTGACGAACTTGATTATGCCGATATGTTGCCCATCAGATATAAACAGAATCACAAGTACGATTGTGGCTCATTGCTGATAATTGCAGGTTCCAATCAGTATACAGGTGCTGCAATGTTGACTACTGGAGCGGCTCTTCGTTCCGGAGCAGGAATGATAACTGCCGCAGTACCAGGTAGTTGTACCAAGCCTGTATTAATCCACAATCCAGAGGCTGTAGTTTCTGCACTTGCTGAAACCGATGCTGGCACAATAGCAGCAATTGACTCTGTAACGTTGCAATCGCTGCTGGAAAAGAAAAATGCATTGGCAATTGGCCCGGGAATGGGCAATGACAAAGAAACAGCCAGTTTTATCTGTGATTTTCTGACCAAACTTGATTTGCCGATGGTTATAGACGCAGATGCTCTGAACGCCTTTGCTACTTGCGGTGTGGAACCAGAATTTGTGTCTGAAAATGTAGTTCTGACCCCACACATGGGAGAGCTTTCCAGATTATCCGGCATCGACATCAATGAACTTACAGCTGACAAGATTTCAGAGCTTGCCAAAAAATGGAAAGTAACTTTGGTGGCTAAAGGTGCACCAACTATCATTGGTCATCCAGATGGCACTGTGACAATCAACCCAACTGGTGACGACTCACTTGCACACTGTGGAACTGGTGATGTTTTGACTGGATTGATCGGTGGATTGCTTGCTCAAGGAAGCAGTAGCAGAAACGCAGCACTGCTTGGCTGTTACATTCATGGACTAGCAGGTGAATTGGTTAACGAAGAAATATCGTGCCGATCCATAACTGCAACCCAGGTGATGGACTGTTTCGGATTTGTATTCAAGGATTTGGAAGCTTGATGAAAGTAATTGGGATAGAAACATCGTGCGATGATACATCGGTTGCTCTTTTTGATACAGAGCAAGGCGTAATTCAGAACCTGGTTTCAAGCCAGGTCGAGCTGCACAATAATTTTGGTGGTGTCGTCCCTGAACTGGCATCGCGTGCGCATCTCGTAAATCTGATACCTCTTATTGATGAACTTATGAATCGATCTGAAACTTCTCTGGACGATATTGACGGTGTTGCTGTAACTGCAGGGCCAGGCCTGATTGGTGCGCTGCTTGTTGGTTTGTCAACTGCCAAGGCAATTTGCTGGGCGCGCGATATTCCGATGATTGGTGTTCACCATATTGAAGGACATATCCTGGCCAATGAATTGACTGAACCGATGCAATTTCCAGCTATGGTACTGGTGGTTTCCGGTGGCCACTCTGAAGTAATCCTCATGCCTGAAATTGGAGTTTACGAACGATTGGGCGGCACTCTTGACGATGCCGCTGGTGAAGCATTTGACAAAAGTGCAAAGTTGATCGGTTTGCCTTATCCTGGTGGTCCGGTGATTGACAAACTTGCCGATGATGGCACTCCAGGAGCATTCAAGTTTCCAAGACCGTTGCAAAAAGACCCCAGAATTGTATTCAGCTTCTCAGGACTGAAAACTGCGGTTCGTGTTGCTGTTGATAAACTTGAAAGACCAATATCCGACCAGCAAAAAGCAGATATCTGTTATGAACTGCGTGAAGCTATTGCCGACAGTCTGACTCAAAGACTCTTTCAAGCTGCTCATGAGCATAATGTTAAAGCTGTTTATCTTGCAGGTGGCGTATCTGCAAACAGTAAACTCAGAAGTAAAACTGCTGAGATGGCTCAAAAGTATGGCTATCATTTCCTTCCCCCAAAGATGGCATATTGCACAGACAATGCTGCCATGATTGCTTGTGCTGGAGCTGCCAGATTGGTTGCAGGTCACACAGATAACCTTGATCTGGACAGTTTTGCCCGTCGACCTATCAGTAGCTGGAAGTAATTTCCTCATAAATCCTTTTTTGGCTTGAAGATTGCCTGTAGTTGATTGGTAACAATCATTCAACATGGCAACGATGCCTTAAAAGGACGCCCAAGAATGGATTCTCACGGGAAAATTTTAGTTGTTGATGACGACATCACTATTCGTTCAATAATTCGTTATACTCTTGAAGCTGAAGGGTTTACGGTATTTGAGACAGACGGTGGCGACAACGTTGAAGCGATAATTGCTGAATCTAAACCAGATCTGGTTTTATTGGATTATCACATGCCTGGTAAAAATGGAATTGAAGTATTGTCTGACCTGAGACAGTGCATATCGACCAAATCTTTACCAGTAATAATGCTAACTGGCAATTCAGAATCGAAAGTCAAAATTGAAGGACTGAAAAATGGTGCCAACGATTTTCTCAATAAGCCATTTGTGTCAGAAGAACTATTGCTTCGAGTACGTAATATTTTGCAGGACAACAAGAAAAATCGCGACGCAAGTCCTTTGACCGGACTACCTGGAAATCACGCAATTGAAAATGAACTTGAGATGCATATTTCTTCTTCAAATCCGTATGCACTTTTGTATATCGATATGGATAATTTCAAAGCTTACAATGATTATTACGGCTACTCCAAAGGTGACACAATGCTCACCTTGCTGGCCGATGTTCTGTCGGATTCTGCGCAAAAGTGTGGCGACAGAGATACATTCGTGGGTCATGTTGGTGGTGATGATTTTGTAATCATGGCTACACCTGATCTGGCTCCAGACATTGCCAAGAAATCGATTGAACAATTTGATTCCCGAATAGAAAAACTTTATGAGCCTGAAGATTGGGCCAGAGGATACCTGGAAATAGGTGATCGACAGGGTGAGATGCGACGCTTTCCACCAACCTCAATTACCATCGCGATGGTTTGTGATCAAGGCGGCCAATTCAAACATGCAGGAAAAGTTAATGCCCTTGTTGCTGAGCTGAAAAAATACGGCAAAAGTTATGACGGAAGTGTTCTTGTACAGGACCGCAGGGAAGCTGGATCGACAGAAAAATGTGAACTGGTTTATGCAGGGGGAAAAGATGCAGAGCTATAGAATATTGATTGTTGATGACGAGCCGCATCTGACAAAAATATTAAAGCACTCTTTTGAGTCTGTCGGTTATGAAGTTGCAACTGCTTGTGACGGGATGTCTTGTCTGAACAGCGTCTCTCATTTCAGACCTGATGTCATAATAATGGACATTATGATGCCGCACGTAAGTGGCATTGAAGCAGTGCGGATGATCAGAAACAATCCGGATTTCTCTGAAACCCTGATTGTTGCCCTGTCTGCACGAACTGATAAGGAAGCAACTGAAGGCATGCGTAATGCAGGAGCCGATCTTTATCTTAACAAACCGTTTACAGTTTCAAAATTGCTCGACAGAGTCAGCTTGTTACTTGAAGAACAACTGGTTAAGGAATAGGTGTAAAATTGTTATACGATACTCAACAATTCTGGATTTCATGGGCAGTTGCAGCAATAGCAGCAGTTGCGGCAGTGCGATTTATTGTCGTGTCGAAAATCAAATCTGGAAAAATAGAAGAAGCAGTTCAAAAGATTAACGAACTTGAACTGGTCCTTGGTAATGGAGTTGTGCTGCACAGTTGTGCAACAGTAGATGACATTGCACGTAACCTTGAAGGTGTGAAATGTTGGCTTTATGATCCGGAGTCAGGTGAGTTCACTTGCGGTGAGAAGCGCATGGACAACTCGGAATTCAAGACAATCAGCGACAAAAAGAGCCTGGAAAAAATAGCACCTGTTTATCTTCCCGATGGAGCAGTTGCCGGTTTCCTTGAGTCAGCAGGCCAGTCAAAGAGCCTGGTTCAATTGGCAGCACTTGTAGGGGTTGCAATTACATCGGTTAATCGTAGAGAAAAGTTATTACGAGATGCTCGCAAGATTAACGACATTGAGCAGCAGCTTGCAAAAACAAGCGATATTCAAAAACAGTTTATTTCCAATGTGAGTCATGAATTGCGGACGCCGCTTACTTCAATAAAAGCATATAGCGAGGCATTGACTACTCCTGGTTCGAAAGCAGATGCCCAAACAACTTCCGAGTTTTTATCGATTATTAGCCAGGAAAGCAGTCGACTGGATTCCATAATCAACAACCTGTTGGATTTTTCCCGATTGGAACGCGAGCAGGTAGTGTTGAACAACCAGCGAACTGATTTGGTGGCGTTGGTAAGAGGTGTTGAAGGTGGTGCTCGGAGTGAAGCTGAATCCAGAAATATAAAACTGAAAGCAAGCTGCTCAGAAGATAGAATTGAACTGATTGCCGATGATGATTTACTTCGTCAAATGGTACGTCATCTTCTGGACAATGCCTTGAAGTTTACCCCTGATGGTGGGGAAATCAGTTTGACAGTTTCCGAGGGAGTGTCATCAGTCAGAATCTCGGTTGAGGATAATGGTCTGGGTGTTCCCGAGAATGAGTTGGCATATCTGTTTGACAGGTTCTACCAGGTTGATGGATCTACAACTCGCAAACATGGTGGACAAGGCATCGGTCTGTCTATCTGCAAAGAAATTGTTGGCCAACATGGTGGTCGCATCTGGGGTGAGAAAGTTGTTCCTGCAGGAATGCGTTTCAATATTGTTCTACCACGGAAAAATGAAATTAATAAGTGTAATACTGAAGTCGGTGAAGTGCTTTGCAGCAATCAACAAGCTGGATTTATATCCGAATTGATTCACTGGGTTGCCGAGTTGATGAGGTCACGAGTTGTATCGATAATGTTGCCAGATAATGACCAGCTGATAATTGCGGCTGCAATGGGCTTACCTGAAAACAGAGTTCAGGATACCAGAATTCACTTCGGTGAAGGTGTTGCTGGCAAGGCCTGGGAAACAGGAAAAACAATTCTTGTAAACGGCGATATAAGTGGCAGAAATTACAAAGGTGATTCTGCGCTGAGTGTGCCTCTGTTTCATGAAGGCAGGATTGTTGCTGTTGTGAATGTGACTGACAGAATCGATAACAAGCCATTCTGCAAACATGAGCAGTTGTTACTTGAATCAGTTGGCGAGAAATTGATCAATAGCCTGGATAAAATAGCTAAATACCGCGTGAGTAATAATCAGTTTTTAAATCTCCGGGACACTTTGAAGTTGGCAGTGGCAGTTCGTCGCGCTCGAGCTGATTCAATTTCACAAGAGTGCAAGGATCTCTGTTTGCGAACTGCAGCTAGAATGAATTTATCGGAAAAACAGATTGCATCATTGGCAATGGCGCTTCAGGTATATGATCTGGGAGTTAGTGGAATTCCAGAGCCTTTATTGAATAAGCCAGGTGCTTTGCTTGCAGCTGAATGGGAAATAATCCGTGGTCATTTGCAAACAAGTTGTGAACATGCACAAGTATTGGGAGTTCCGCTTGAAACAGTTGAAATTATTAGATATAGCCATGAACGATTCAACGGTTCCGGGTATCCGGAAAAACTGTCTGGTCAGGCAATTCCGCTTGGTGCCAGATTGCTCGCTGTAAGCGATGCATTGACAGCAATGTTGCAGGGAAGGCCTTGGAAGAAAGCGAAAACTTTAACTGAAGCTTTGAAGGAAATCGATGTGCACCAGGGTAAACAATTTTGTCCTGATGTTGTGTCAAGTTTCCAGGAAGAGATTGAAATTAATGGATTAGACATCGTAGAAAAGCACTCAAGAAATACAATTAAGAGTCGATAAACACACGTATAGAGGAGGGTTGGTATGTTAAAAATTTTAATAGTAGACGATGAACCGTCGATTCTGAATATCCTGGATTTTAGTCTTGGTGCAGAGGGATACGAAGTAATTCAAGCATCTGATGGTGCAAAGGCCTGCGAAATGGCTTTTGAACATCAACCGGATATGATCGTCATGGATGTGATGATGCCGATTATGGATGGTTATCAGGCATGTGAGAAGCTGAAAGCTGATTCCAGGACTGCAACAATTCCAGTTCTGCTGCTGACAGCCAAAAGTGCTGCTGAAGATCATCAACAGGGAAAAGATGCTGGTGCAGACGGTTATCTAACAAAACCGTTCAGCCCTCAAAGGCTTGTTGAACTAACTGATTCCTTTTTAGGAGCCACAAGTAGTTAATTGGGCGCATGTTTTTGCGGGGGCGTCCAAGCCACGATAGTTTCGGCTATCGTGGCCTTTTTATTTACTCACACGCTCGCAGGTATTACAATCAATCCTGTGAATAATATTTCTGACATCAATAAAACTGTTGCGCTGCTGGATGTGGTCCTGCCGGTGCCATTTACTGAGCCATTTACTTATCGATGCGATTTAGCTCTGCATCCCGACCCTCAAGTTGGAACTCTGGTTGAAGTGCCGTTTGGTCGGCGCAAAGCTGTAGTTGGTATGGTAACAGGTATTTCTGAAGCCGATTTTAATGAAAAAACATACAATGGCAATAAACTTCGTGATATAACAAAGCTGCTTTCTGACAATTACAAAGTATCAGCCGACAGGCTGGAATTGATTAACTGGATGACCGGTTACTATGGGTTGCCGATTGGTGAGCTTCTGCCTCTTTTTCATCCTCCAGCCCCAGGTACCAAAGCCAGAAAACCACGTATCGATAAAGTGGAGATGGTGCTCAGTGACCCTACAAACATAATTCTGACCAATGAGCAGCAAAAAGCTCTGGACATTGCAGTTGAGCATGTTGATCAGAACAAGTTTGGCACACTGATGCTTCACGGCATAACTGGCAGCGGCAAAACAGAAGTTTATCTGCGCATTATTGCCAATGCTTTGCAACAGGACAAGAGTGCTATTTTCCTGCTTCCTGAAATTGCGTTGACTCCGCAGACTGAAGCCAGAATCCGCCAACGGTTCGGCGATCAAGTTGGAACTCTGCACTCGGGACTTTCAAATGGCCAACGATGTCTGGTACATGAAAAAGCTGCCAAAGGTGAGCTCCGAGTTGTTGTTGGGCCAAGGTCGGCACTGTTTGCACCGCTACAAAATCTGGGTGTAATTATTGTCGATGAAGAACATGAAACAACTTATAAGCAGGAAGATAAACCTCGATATCATGCCAGGAACACTGCAATAATGCGAGGTAGCAAAGCTGGCGCGTTTGTTGTGCTGGGCTCTGCAACTCCAGATCTGGAGTCATGGCGAAATGCAAAAAATGGTCTCTATAATCTGGTGAGTATGACGACCAGACCTTCAGGTGAATTACCTGAAGTCGAAATTGTTGACATGCGCAACGAAACAGTAACTGACGGTTTTTCGCAAACTCTTCTCAACAGAATTGAAGAAGTTCTTGAGAACGATCGGCAGGCAATACTCTACTATAATCGACGTGGATTTGCCCGGGCTGTTCAATGTAGTGACTGTGGTGAATCGGTTGTCTGCGATGCTTGTGATATTGCCATGACCTTGCATCTGCGGCCCCGCAAGCTTCTCTGTCATTACTGCAATCACAGTATTCCTGTTCCAGAAAAATGTCCCGATTGTCAAAGCAAAAACTTCATTCCATTTGGCGGCGGCACTGAAAAAGTTGAGTTGGCATTGGAAGCTCACTTTCCCGGTGTGAAACTGTTGAGAATGGACCACGACGCAACTCGCAAACGTGGGAGTTACGCACGGATACTTTCCAAATTTGCAAATGGCGATGCGAACATCCTGATCGGTACACAGATGGTTGCCAAAGGTCATCATTTCGCAAAAGTGGATCTGGTTGGTGTTTTGGCAGCAGACGATGGACTTTCAATGCCTGATTTCAGAGCCCAGGAGAGAACTTTTCAGTTGCTGACCCAGGTTGCAGGCCGAGCTGGTAGAACTGGAGCCGGGGGAGTTGTTTTTCAATCGTGGCAACCGGATCATCCGGTAATCAGGCAGGCATCGGAACATGATTTCATTGAATTTGCAAAAGCTGAACTTGATGTACGTGAAA
>JABIBH010000385.1 GCA_018652925.1 bacterium
AGTCCTGCCAATGATACAGATGGTGAAAGCCTTGAAGTTCGAGTAAGCAAAGACATTTTGATTCCGATGAATGACCTGAAGTCTATAAGATATATTCAAAAAGATTCTGAAGGGCGAGTGAAAAAAGCTCTATTTGAACCTGACCAGAATATTAGAATACGCAACAGTATCGACGAGATTCTGGCAGAAATCAGCAGTAAAGATTAACCTGCACTATGTACAAATAATTTCTTGAAACTGTTTTCTATCCTGTTTTTAAATGCTCGATTGTACTCACTGTTCAACCTGGGATCTGCATCCAGTAGTTCTTTAATATCCTGACTACATAATTTTACCAGTTCAGCATCACGAATTGGATTGGCAACTGAAAAAGTTGGCAAGCCGTGTTGCCTTACTCCCATTATGTCCCCGGGACCACGCCTGCGCAGGTCTTCTTCTGCCAACTTGAACCCATCACATGTGGAAGCAAAGAATCGGATTCTCTCAAAAGATTCCGGAGCGACCCATTTATCCAGCACCAGATGACACCACGATTGCAATTCGCCCCTGCCAACTCGCCCCCGCAACTGATGCAACTGAGCCAGGCCAAAACGTTCAGGGTGGTGAATAATCATTGTTGTCGAATTTGCAACATCCACGCCAACTTCAATCACTGTTGTCGCAATTAATATATCAATCTCGCCAGCAGCAAATCGACTCATTATTTTTGCTTTGTCTGCACCTTTAATTCTGCCGTGCAAAAGCGCTACATTGAAATCCGAGAATTCACCCTGCGAAAGTTTTTCAAATTCCTCAGTTGCCGACTTTATATCCTGTCCTTCGGTTTCCTCAATTACAGGGTAAATCACATAGGCCTGCTGTCCGTTTTTAACCCGATTGCAAACAAGTTCATGCATCGAATCCAGTTGAGTTGGCTGGATCAGATCAGTTTGAATAGGCTTGCGTCCTGGTGGCAATTCATCAATCAGTGAAAGGTCAAGATCACCATACAAAGTAAGCGAAAGACTACGAGGAATTGGTGTTGCACTCATAACCAGAACATGTGGCGTAGACGATTCAACTTCACTCGCTTTTCCCCGCTGAATAACTCCAAAACGATGTTGTTCATCTACAACTGCCAGTCCAAGATTTGGAATATATACGTCCTCGCCAAGTAAGGCATGAGTTCCAACCAGTAGATCGATTTCTCCTTTGCCAGCACCCGCAGTAATTTTTCTTCGCTGTGCTGACGGTGTACTCCCGGTTAAAACTTCCATACTTATTCCAAGTGGCTCAATCAGCTTTGATATCGACTCTCCATGTTGACGAGCCAGCACCTCTGTAGGAGCCATTATGGTAGCCTGCCACCCTTGCTCAATAACAAACAGTGCTGCCAGTAAAGCTACCAGAGTTTTACCTGACCCTACGTCACCCTGTAACAGCCTGTGCATCGATACGCCAGATCTCATGTCTCTGAGAATTTCGCCAAGAACAGTGCGCTGAGCTGAAGTCAACTGGAATGGAAGACCTTTGACCAACCTTGTAGTGAGATCTCCTGGTTTATGTAATTTGATACCATTGCTTGCAGTGTGGCCTGACTTGCGCAGCCCCATCAAGGCCTGAATCATTGCAATTTCTTCATAGATAAATCGTTTTTGTGCTTCAGTTCTGCTGGTTTCATCTTCAGGGAAATGCATGTTTCGCAGTGCTGCTCTACGATTTTGTAGTTTGTGTTTTTGCAGCAGGGTCCGTGGCAAAAACTCGGTTATTTCGCTGCTGAATTGTTCCAAAGTTCGATAGGTAAGCCCACGCAACCAATGTTGCCCGATGCCAGAAGTCAGAGGATAAACAGGGACCAGCCTTCCGCTGTGCAAGTTTGTGCTCTCGGAAGTCAGCACTTCAAAATCAGGATGTACAAACTGAGGCCTGCTGTTGTGCAGCTGAACCTTACCACTGACCAGTACCTTCATACCAGTTTGAAGTTGTTTGGCAATGTATGGTTGTCCAAACCATGTGCAGGTAAGAACTCC
>JABIBH010000386.1 GCA_018652925.1 bacterium
AGCCACTATTTGGCTCACCATTTCCAATACAGCATGAGCCAGGTCCTGAAAGTATGTGTGGAACATGCACTGCATGTATAGATGCATGTCCAACCGACGCTCTTGATGGTTCCTATACAATGGATGCAGCAAAATGTATTTCCACTTGGACTATCGAGTGGCATGGCAGAGCTCCTGAGTCAAATCGACATCAACAGGGAGAGCAACTTTTTGGTTGTGATATCTGCCAACAAGTTTGTCCGTGGAATAAAAAAGCAGCTCGCACTTTAATGACTGAGCCACATTCTGATTACTTGCCCAATCATGAATTCGATGAACTTTCCCTTGAGCAGTTGATGACAATCGATAAGGCTGATTTCAAATCTAAATTTAGACGATCACCATTGTGGCGAGCACATCCTGAAGGGATGCGCAGGAATGCTCTTGTTGTTGCTGCCAATTGTAATCGAACTGATCTGGTTGAATTAATTGCTGAGATATCGAATAACGATCCCGATGAAGAAGTCCGCGAAGTTGCCCATTGGGCGTTAACTCATCTTGGTCAGGCGTTGGCATGAAAGCGATGTTTTGGTCAGCAGTTGAAAATGGCAAAGTGCAGTGTGAGCTGTGTCCAATAAACTGTGTCTTATCGGAAAACCAGACTGGCCCATGCAGCACCAGGATAAATCATGGTGGGCAGATGGAAGCACTGCAATACGGTAAAATTGTGGCTTGTGCTATCGACCCGGTTGAAAAAAAATCTCTTCGTAAATTTCACCCTGGTGAGATGATTTACTCCATTGCCGGCCAAGGCTGTAATTTGCATTGCGCTTTCTGTCAGAACTGGCAAATAAGCCAGCAATGCAGCAGCGTGACAACTGAAATGTCACCTGAACAAGTTGTGCAGGCGGCTGTTGAGTCTGGTTCTTTTGGTATTGCCTATACATATAGCGAACCGCTGGTCTGGTATGAGTTTGTGCACGATACCGCCAAGCTGGCTCATAAAGCAGGGCTGGAAAACGTGCTGGTCACAAATGGTTTCATCAACGATGAGCCGCTACAGAAAATATTACCACTGATTGATGCTGCCAACATCGACTTGAAATCAATTGAGGACAGTTTTTACAGAAAAATCTGCAAAGCTGGAGTTGATCCGGTAAAAAATACAATCAGGGCAATGTCCAATCATGGAGTTCACATTGAAGTTACAAACCTGATAATTCCTGGTTACAATGATTCAAAAGAGCAGGTGTTGGGTGTAGTAGATTTCCTTGCAGATATTGATTCAAAGATCCCTCTACATTTGTCAGCATACTACCCAGCATACAATTTCGATGCTCCACGTACATCGCCCGATAAAATAAAAAGCCTGGTTGAGCTTGCCTCAACCAGACTTGAAAATGTCTATCCGGGAAATATCTAGTCTTCCTTGATATGTTCTACAGTTACATAAGTTGTGATGCCGCCTCGAACAAACCATTTTGACTCGATATGCAACCATCGTGGATTAATCTTTTCAGCAATGTCATCAAGGATTCTGTTGGTAACATCTTCATGAAAAGCACCTTCATCTCGATAACTCCATAGATACAATTTCAATGACTTCAACTCAACACACAGCTCATCGGGTATGTAGCTTATCACGAAGTGAGCAAAATCTGGTTGTCCTGTAAGAGGGCAGAGGCACGTAAACTCAGGGCAATCAAATTCAATAGTATATTCGCGCCCAGGATGAGTGTTTTCAAAAGTTTCGATTTCTTTACTTGGTTTTGTAGTCATCATATTCTCCATAAAAAATCCCGGCCCAACAAAATGTTGAACCGGGAAATAACTTACACCGAAGTGACTATTTTATCAATGCCATTCGACCATTGTGAGAATATTCACCACTGAGTACAGAGTAGAAATATACGCCAGAGGCAACCTGTTTGTTGTCATCGTCACGACCTAACCAGGTTACTTCATGAACAGCAGATTCAAGTTCCTGGTCAACCAGAGTGCGAACCAATCTACCGGCAGTGTCATAAACACGGACAGAAGTTTGTGCAGTTGCTGGCAACGAGAAACTGATTGTTGTCATTGGGTTGAATGGGTTTGGATAGTTTGGTTTCACGCTGAATACCAGAGGAACATCTTCCGGATCAACAGCAGATGGGCCACCAGTACAAGTCTCACCAAGAGCACCAATTTGTCCACAGCCACCAGCAATACATGGTGAACCTGCAGCCAAACCGTAGTCTCC
>JABIBH010000037.1 GCA_018652925.1 bacterium
GTCTGGCCTGGACTTTGATCTGTTGTGCTGGATAAATCAACCACGGTTGCTTGGCCAGATTACCGATGAACTGAACACTAGAGTTTATAAAGCGCTCAATGCTGCCAACATCGAAATTCCTTATGCAAAGCAGGATCTATATATCAAGGAGATGCCGGACAGAAAAAGCGTCTGATTTTTATTATCGAAACAAACCATGTCAGCAACAGAAATGTAAAGAGGGAACCTTTGACAAGGTTCCCTCTCTTGTATTTTGGAATAAGCTTACTTCCCGGTAAACTCCGGAGCACGTTTTTCCATGAAGGCACTTGTGCCCTCTTTCATATCATCGGTTGCACAAATAGAGCCAAACAATTCTGCTTCAGCATCAAGGCCATCGAGCAGAGTTGTATCCTGAGAACCATCTATCAGTGCCTTGCAAACTGTAACTGCAAATGGTCCCTGTCGGGCAATCTTGCCTGCCATCTTACCGGCTTTTTCCATCAACTCCGATGCAGGATAAACTTCCTGTACCAGACCAATGCGATAAGCTTCAGCAGCATCAATCATATCGCCAGTGAGAATCAACTGCATCGCTTTACCTTGACCAACAAGGCTTGGCAAGCGTTGAGTTCCACCATAGCCAGGAATCAGGCCGAGCTTAACTTCCGGTTGGCCAAACATTGCGTTATCAGATGCGAGTCTGATATCACAAGCCATTGCCAATTCACAACCGCCACCCAGAGCAAAACCATTGATTGCCGCAATAAACACTGCACCGGATTCCTCCAAAGCAGTGAACGCAGTCTGGCCAGCTAGTGCCAGTTGCTGTCCGGCTTTTTCGTCGCACTTGCTGATACTGCCAATGTCAGCGCCGGCAACAAATGATTTTTCACCCTCGCCGGTTAAAATAACAACTCTGATTGAGTCATCGTTGTCAACTGTTTCAACCAGTTTTGCGATGTCTGCAATTGTGTCGGCATTCAGTGCATTCAGAACTTCCGGTCTGCTGATTGTTGCAACCAGCACAGCACCTTCTTGTTCAGTTGTTATGTTTTTGAACTCCATTGCTATCTCCCGTTTGCATCGGTCAGATAACGATAGAACTCTCCATCGGTTCCAAGTACAAGAGTACTGGATTTATCCAATGTTCTTTCGTAGGTCTCCATGGTTTTCAGGAACGCATAGAAATTTCTGGTTCCTGCTGTCCGATTGTAAGCTGCAGCATAAATATCTGTCGCTACTGCATCGGCAGTACCACGGATTTCCTGTGCTTCCCTGTAGGCACCAGATTGAATTCTCAAAAGTTCACGATCTTTTTCACCGTTGATTCTTGAAGCCTCACCCTGGCCTTCACTACGAAAGCGATCAGCAATTCTGCGACGCTCAGCAATCATTCGTTCGTAAACTTTGCGCTGAACTTCATCAACATAGTTGATCCGTTTGAACTGAACATCCAGAATCTCGATACCAAGATCAGAAGTTCGTTCCTGAGCCTTACTCAATATTTCTTCACGAATATGATTTCGGCCAGCAGTAATGTGATCAAGATTTACCTGTTCTTCAATAACCAGATCACCCTGTTCAGGAGTGCGGTTTGAAGTTCTGACAACCTCAACAAGATTGTAATTAGCAATAGCGTTTCTTGTTTCACCATCGATAATATCATCCAGCCTTGCCTGAGCACCACGCTCGTCGCGCAAGCGCTGGAAATACAGCAATGGATCAGTGATTTGCCAGCGAGCATAAGTGCTTATCCAGACAAATCTTTTATCTCTGGTAGGCAACTGATTAGGGCTTCCATCCCACTCAAGAAACCGTTTATCAAACCTATGTGCATTCTGAACAAAAGGAATTTTGAATTTCAGACCAGGAGTTATTACCGGGTCACCAACAGGTTTACCAAACTGGGTAACGATGACTTGTTCGGTCTCGCTAACCACATAGAATGTGCCACTGACACCAAGTAAAATAACTACTGCAAGTAGTATGATTCCTATTTTCATTAGCGATCACCACCTTTCGCACCATCAAGATTCAGAAGCGGTAACACGCTCTTCAGATTTCCATCGATAACAACTTTTCGATCAACTTTTGGCAGCACCTTGCCCATAGTTTCAAGGTACATTCTCTGACGAGTTACTTCTGGAGCTTTTGCATAAGACTTGTAAATGGAAGTGAACAATGCGCTATCACCACGAGCATGGTTAACTCGCTCAAGTGCATAACCCTCAGCTTCCTGAATAGTCTGCAGTGCTTCACCACGAGCTCTTGGAATAACTTTATTGTATTCACTCTGAGCCTGGTTGATCAGTTTTGAACGCTCCTGTTGTGCTTCGTTAACTTCATTGAACGATGGCTTTACAGGGTCCGGCGGATTCACATCCTTCAAAACGACCTGCTCAACTCTGATACCAGTTTCATACTGATCACACAGATTCTGCAAGCCTTCCTGGACCTGCATTGCAACTTCCGCACGACCGAATGTCAGAACTTCATTGATGGTACGGTCACCAACAATTTTACGCATGACAGCTTCGTTCATATCGCGGAAAGTTTCATCTACAGCACGAACTTTAAAAATGTATTTGAACGGATCAACAATCCTGTACTGAACAACCCACTCAACCATTGCCGAGTTCAAGTCACCAGTCAGGATATTTGACTCTTCCCCATACGGTTTACTTGAGAACCTGCTTTGAACACCAGCCTTGACCGTTCGGAAACCGAACTCTGCCTTTAGCTGACGCTGAACAGGAACTTTTTTCACAGTTTCTGCGAAAGGAATTTTAAAGTGCAATCCAGGTTCAGCAGTCCTTACATACTTTCCAAATTGCAGAACCAGACCCACTTCTTCCGGATCGATTGTGTAATAGCTTGATAAAATCACAATCAAGGCCAACAAAATCGGTGCGAATTTTCTAATTTTCCCAAAGTCGATATTAGGAAGTTTGATCTCGGGCATTTCTGACTGCCCCGTGCCACTGTTACCGTTCATAACGGTCCCCACTTTCTATGATTTAACTTCTCTCACACAATCAATAACTGTGCCATCAACCCAGTTAATAGCAGCAACAACTTTGTCGCCAACATCTGGAGCTTCAGGCTTTCCACCAACAATTTCTTCAACTTCGTTTTTGATTTCCTCAATTGAGCGAATTGGCAAACTTGAGCCACGCAATTTATCGAGCAGATCTTGCCTTTGCGGATTAATTGCTATTCCTCTTTCAGTGACAATAACATCAATCAATTCACCTGGTCCACAAAGCGTTGTCACATCATCAACCAAAACCGGAATTCTGTCACGAAAACTTGGAATTGGTAAAATTGTGCACTTACTTGCCAGACAATTCATCCAGCCACCAATACCATGTAACAGTTTGCCATCGCTATGAGTTACAACGTTGGCATTGAAGTTGACATCCACTTCAGTTGCTCCAAGAACTACTGCATCCAACATCGATGCAAAATTGCCCTTGCCGTGGAAGTTGTAGCTTGTAAATGGCGATGTGTTGATATGACCGGAGTTTTCGTGCATCGAACGCACGCCCTCAAGGTCAAATGTCTGGCCATCAAGGATGTATTCAGTCAAACCTTCTTCAAGCATATCAACCAGGTATTGAGTTGAACCGCCGCGAACGAATCTGGCCTTGATGCCACGTTCACGCATAATGTCGCGCAAGAAAAGTGCAAACGATAGCGCAGTTCCACCGGCTCCTGCCTGGAAACTGAATCCGTCCTGAACAATGCCTGCCTCATCGCAAAATTTTGCAGTCAATTCAGCAATCAAAAGACGATCCGGCGATTTTGTAATCTGAGTTGTTCCAGAAACAATTTTCGAGGCATCGCCAATCTGATCCATTACGACAACCTGATCAACATTGTTTCCTTGAATCTGCCATGGAATGCATGGGAACTCGACAAGGTTATCGGTTACTACAATCACATGGTCAGCGTAAATGCTGTCAGCAAGTGCA
>JABIBH010000387.1 GCA_018652925.1 bacterium
ACTTTATTTTGCTTTAAACCACCTGAAAAGTGCTGGAATCACCAACAGTGTCAATATTGTGGAAGTAATCAGTCCGCCAATCACAACAGTTGCAAGTGGGCGTTGAACTTCACTGCCTGTGCCTGTTGCTATCAGCAGAGGAATTAGCCCAAGAGCTGTTGTCAGGGCAGTCATCAACACAGGTCGAAGCCTCAGACATGCGCCCATAATTGCTGCTTCATTGACCGACATTCCCTTTTTCACAAGTTGATTAATACATGTTACAAGCACCATGCCGTTCTCCAGTGCAATTCCGAACAGAGCAATAAACCCAACCGATGCCGGTACGGATAAATTTTGTCCAGAGAAACAGAGTGCGGCAATGCCACCAACCAGGGCCAGTGGAATGTTCAGTAAAATAAGCAGTGTATTTTTAATTGAACCGAAGCTGCTCAGCAGCAATAGGAAAACTGCCAACAATGTAAACGGTACAACCAATGCGAGTCTTTTATTGGCTTCTTGTTGCAGCCTGAATTGTCCGCCCCAGGTCACCATATACCCAGCAGGAAGATCAATGTCGTGGTCAATTTCTGATTGTGCTTCTTTAACAAAAGATCCGATGTCACGGTCAACTACATTACACTGAATTGAAATGAATCGTTGATTGTTTTCTCTGGTGATTTGTCTATTGCCAACAATTTCCTCAATTGTAGCAAGCTCATCCAGTGGGACTTTCAATCCATCGGGGCCGTTGATCAAAATATTGCCGATCGCAACAGCACTGTCCCTGGCGTTAAGCTCATATCTGACCATAATATCAAAACGACGAACACCTTCAAATATCTGCCCGGCAACTTCGCCACCAACAGCTGCATGGATGACACTTTGGACATCGGCAACATTGATTCCGTAACGGGCAATTGCTTTACGATCAATTCTGATCAGCAGTTGAGGTGCACCGCTGACCTGGTCAACCTGGATGTCAGCTGCTCCAGGGACCTCTTTCACAACAGAGGCAATTTTGTCAGCTTGAATTTTAAGTTCATCAAGATCATCACCAAATATTTTAATGGCAAGTTCTGCACGAACCCCTTCAAGTAGCTCATCAATTGTCGTCTCAATTGGCTGTGTGAGATTGAAAAGAATCCCGGGGATATCATCAATCTTGTGCCTGATAATATCTTCAATATTATCCGACGCATTCTGGTTGAGGATTACAAAAACCTCAGCGCTGTTGATTGGATCAGCATGTGCGCCGATTTCACCACGACCGATTCTTGTGACAATTTCCTGAACGTCGGGGATAGTAAGCAGTCTGCGTTCAACAATCTGAACCATACGCGTGCTCTCGGTAAGAGAGATCGATGGCGCCATTGTCATTCTCACAACAATTGTACCTTCGTTCAGCTCCGGAGTAAATTCCGACCCTAGTTTTGGGAACAGAAAAGCACCGATTACCAGCAGAACCACAGCAACTGAAAGCGCAAGCCAACTTTTGTTGACAAAGAAACTTACCAACGGTTTGTACGGTTTTTGCAGTATTTTGACTACTGCAGAATCAGTTTTGTTTTTTCTTCGCATCACTAATGCAGAGAGCACAGGAGCAAGAGCGACAGCAAATATCAGCGAGCCGAGCATTGCAAACGAAACGGTGTAGGCAAGGGGTTTGAAGGTTTTTCCCTCAACTCCCTGAAGCGTGAACAGCGGCAGAAAAACAATGATGATAATTGAAATTGCGAACAGGATAGGTCGCCCAACTTCCAGACAGGAACTGGCAATTACTTTCATTTTTGAATCATCGGGTGAAGATTCTCTTAGGGAGCGGTCAATGTTTTCAACCATTACAATAGTACCATCCACCATCATACCGATTGCAATTGCCAGCCCACCAAGAGACATGAGATTGGCAGAAATATTGAATCGGCCCATCAACAGGAATGCAAAGAGAACTGAGAATGGAATTGAGGCTGCAACAACCAGGCTTGGTCTGAATCCGCCCATAAAAACGAGCAGAATAATAGAGACCAGAATGATGCCTTGAACAAGTGCATTGGAAACTGTTTTAACCGCAGCCTGAACCAGACTTTTTTGTTCATAGTAAGGGACAATGGTTACGCCATCGGGGAGCATCTTGTTGATTTCAATCAGCTTGTTTTCAACTTGTTCAATAACAGTTGAAGAGTTGGTGCCGTACAGTTTGACTACCATTCCCGATACAACTTCACCGCTGCCATTTCTGGTTTGAGTGCCTCTGCGTATTGCGCCACCAGTCTGGATTTCGGCAACATCGCTCAGAAATAACGGAGTGCCATTTTCTGTTTTGACGATGATTGATTTCAGATCTTCTGTACCTGTTGCCAGGCCAACTGATCGGACTACAAATTCTTCTGCATTCTTTTCAATAAACTGTGCGCCAACATTCAGATTGTTAGCACGGATGCTTTCTATTACTTCATTCAAGGTTATATCAAAGCGCTGGAGTTCTTCCGGGTGAACAATAACCTGGAACTGTTTTTCATGTCCGCCAATGCCCAGTACTTCAGTCACTCCAGGAACAGTTTGCAAGTGGAATTTTACAAGCCAGTCCTGCATTGATCGCAACTCTTCAAGTGAGTATTTGCCGGTTGAATCATGCAGGTTGTAGAAAAGAACAAGCCCCATGCCAGTTGCAATTGGGCCCATTTCAGGAGTACCAAAACCATCGGGGATCTGTTCTTTGGCTGCTTGAAGTCTTTCAGTGACCAGTTGTCTGGAGAAGTAGATATCCATGTCATCTTCAAAGTAAACATTAACAACGGATAAACCGAAGTTCGATATCGATCGAACTTTTTTCACGCCAGGTAAACCGGTCATGGCAACTTCAACGGGGTAGGTGATAAACTTTTCAATTTCCTCTGGTGCAAGGCCTTCGGTTACAGTGAAAACCTGTACAAGATTTGGTGATACATCCGGAAATGCATCAACAGGCAGAACGGTATATGTGTAATAGCCAGCACCCATGATCAGTAGTGCAAAAACTGACACCAGGAGCCGATTCTTCAAGCTGAACTTTATAATATGCTCAATCATTTTGACTCCTTTTTAGTGATTATGGCCATCGCCAAAAGCTTCTTTTTGAAGCTCAGCCTTGAGAGTGAATCCACCATTGCTGACATATTGATCGCCAGCTGATAGGCCGGATATAATTTCAACCATTTCATCGTTCTGTAGACCGGTAGTGACTTCCGTTGCCAGGAAACCTTTATCAGTCTTGATGAAAATGTGTGGATGCCCATCGATGTTGTGAATTGATGAAAGCGCAGCGGCAATTGCAACTTCTGATTCACCGATAAGAACTTTTGCTGTGACAAACATTCCTGGTCGCCATGAATTATTGCTGTTTGGCAAAGTCAGGCGGGCAGTTGCGGTGCGTGAGTGCTGATCGACAACCGGTGTGATGTAACTGATGACTCCATCGTCTTGAACCAGATTGTGACCAACAAAAACGTGAACACTCTGGTTGGTGTGGATGCTTGTGAGGTCTTGTTGGTAGACAGTTAGATCAATCCAGACTGTGGACAGATCGGCAATGACAAAGATGAATCGATCACGCGATGCCGCTTCACCAAGGGTGACATGTTTGTCTATGACTGTGCCTGAAATCAGGGTTTTTACATTGAACGGTGCAAGTGTTGCATCGCTTTCAAGGACTGCCAAGGTCTGGCCTTTGCTGACGTTGTCACCAATATTTACCAGCACATCGGTTACAATGCCTGAGTATCTTGGAACGATGTGAGCCAGCTTGTTGTCGTTCGGTCTTACTTCACCAGGTAATTCCAGATAATTTTTAATTGTACCTGGGCCGGCTGTGGAGACTTCAATCTCCAGTTCGCTGAGTTCGTCGGCGCAGAGGTTTATATAATGCTCTTCTGCAATAGCAGCAGTTGCCAGAATTAGTATAAAGAGTAGTGTTTTCATGATTGAACCCTTCCAGTGATATGTTTTATATCGATGACTATGTAGTGGTAATTTACCAGAGCATCGTTGTATCTGTTTTTGAGTTGGAACAATGATCGTTCAGTGTAGAGAACATCGGTAAAGGGGATGGCTCCTCTTTGCCATGCTTTTTGAGAACATTCAAAAGCTTTTTCCGCTTCTGGTAAAACATTGTCGCGCAGTGCTGCAATTTCCGATGCAGTTGCAACCAGTTCTTGCTGCAACAGCTCGAGCTTTGTTTGTAGTTCAATTGTTATTGAATGCAGGCTTTTTTCACTGCTTCTGACCATCGCTTCTGCAGCTTGACTGTTTTCACGATTTTTATTGAACAGCTGGAGTGGGAATTCCAACTCAACCATAAATGCTGTTTCGTTAGTGTCGTGGAATCTTTTGGCGCCAGTGCTTGCGGTTATGTCCGGTTTAGAAAGAGCTTTTTCCATGCTGACAACTGCACGTCGATATTCCTGTTGAGCAGAATATTTATCGAGCAACGGATTATTATCAATAATTAGAGAAGGCTGACCAGGCAGCTCTTCAAGATTACCGACAACTGTAAACTCACTGTCAGTGCCATTCCATTTTGCCGACAATTCAGTTTTTGCTCCGCGAAGTTTCTGTTGTGCTTTTTGTCGATCGATAAGAGTTGTTTCATAGTCTACTTTTGCACGATGTTTTTCGGCAATCGATGTAGAACCTGCTTCAACTCTTCGAATCACTTCAGCCAGCACTTTTTCAGCAACTTTACACAGTTCATCAGCCAGCTCCAGCTGTTTTCTGGCAGCCAGAACATTGGTAAATGTCTTTTTTGTTTCTGTTAGCAGTTCTGTTGTGACAATTTGCTGTTCGCAAATGTTAATCAGCTGCTGGTGCTGGGCAGTGGAAACCAGCTTATCTCTTTTGCTTCCAAACTCAATCAATTGAGAAACTTTTACTGTTGTTTCAACATTGTTTGAACTACCAAGATTCTCAACTTCCAACCCAAGTTCCGGGTTTGGACGCAAGCCGGCGCTGATGGCCTGTAATTCCAGAGCCTGGGTGTCCCAATGAAACCTGGCAAGCTCAGGATTGTTGCTCAGCGTTTTTTGCAAAGCATCTTTAAGCGTGATTTCTTCTGCAATAGATTGTCCACTTATGACAATCATCAATGCGAGTATGCATAGCACAGTTTTCTTCATTTGAATTTCCTCTTTTAAGGTTCGTGTTTCTACGAGCTAAAAAAAGAAGAAAATCAATTCAGAAGGGGTATGTCGCTTTCAGGCTGGGGCAAATTCTCCCGGGTTGGGAGTATAGCAGTAAGTGAAGTATACTGGTTGTTTGAATTATCAGTTGCGAGTGTGCATACTGTAACTGGGACATCAACAGAAGTTGTTGTATTGGTAATTTGTAAGATTTCAATGCAAGGATCGGAATCGCAATCGTCTTCATGACCACAGGCAGTTTCTTCAACACAATCATCACAGATGTGGTCAATCACACCTGCAATGCAAAGCCCTGGTCCAAATAGCAGGACCCAGAAGGCAACTGTAATAAGAAGAATCTTGTTCATGGCCACAATTATACCCCGGATCACCTAATCTTGCAACTTATTGAGCTTTTCCTGCTCAACTTCAATCTGTTCATCTTCAATTCTTGGGAACAAAATTTCCTGTTTCCCAAGTTCAAGCCCAGAAGGCAACGGAGTGGTTGCATGAATAAAGCTGTTTGTGTGCAAATCGGATTCCTGTCCCAACCATGCCCAAAGTTTTTCCATGGCAAATGGAGTTACTGGTGCCATCATCACACAAAGAGCTTTCAGGATTTGCAGTGACACAGAAATTGAGACTCCGCATCTGTCCATGTCAGTTTTTCTGGATTTGAACGGTGCCGATTCATCAAAGTATCTGTTGCCAACCTGACCAGCTGAAAATGCTTCTTCCATGGCCAGTTTTATTTCAAAGTTTGCCAGGTGAGTGCGCCATTGCCCAAGATGAACTTCAACCTTGTTGAGTGCTTCACGATCGATGTCTTCGAGTACAGAATCTGACCACTGAGGAACTTTGCCATCGAAGTATTTGTGGGCAAAACTGAAGATTCGATTGGCTAGGTTGCCAAAGTTGTTGCCAAGTTCATTGTTGTTCCTGGCTTGCAGGCCTTCCCAGGAAAAGTTTGTGTCACGAGTTTCCGGCAACGTGCGAGCCAGAGTGTAACGCAGAGTATCGGCAGGAAAATTCTCTAGAAATTCAGGCAGCCAGACTGCGTAGCCTCTGCTTGTTGAAAGCTTGCTTCCCTCAAGGTTGAGGAACTCATTGGCAGGAACATTGTCAGGCAAGATCCAGTTTTCAGAGTGGTTCATCAACATGCCCGGGAACATGATGGCATGGAATACAATGTTGTCCTTGCCGATGAAGTGAAGCAGCCGAGTACTGTCGTCCTGCCACCACTTGCGCCACGCTTCAGGATCGCCTTGCTCGTTAGCCCATTCTCTGGTTGAAGAAATATAACCGATTGGCGCATCAAACCAGACATACATCACTTTACCTTCGTGATCTTCCAGCGGAACTTTTACTCCCCAGTGCAAGTCACGAGTAGCTGCTCTGTCACTGAGGCCATCATCAAACCACCCTCTGCAA
>JABIBH010000388.1 GCA_018652925.1 bacterium
CAGTTGATCCGACGCTCATCGGTAAGGCTAACTTCGGTTTTGTCTCCAAGTACAAGCAAGGCCAAAGCACGCCCAGTGGTAATACAGAGTTCCAATTCAAGGAATGCCATTTGTACTTCAACTCCTTCGATTATGAATGGCCACGCATCGCCTACCATAAGAGCATGTACAAGGGCCACAGGCACCATCAATGGCAAGCTAAACAAAGCTATAACAGACCAACTTATCACTGTCAGCAAACTACGCATGATAAATCAGATGGGGAAGATTTCTCGTTATGATATGTGGCAAGTTGAACGGGCAATACGAGTTCAATTAGCACTTTCCAACCACAATCGAGGCAAGGTATAACCAGTCATTCCAGGCGACACAAAGGGGCGGTCTCCCTTGCGCCTTGGCTCATTCCCGAAAATTGTTCCTTTTCAACTTTGCGCCCTAAAGAGGGTTGGTTTTGATTCAATGGTTTTGCTACAATGGCAAAAAGGAAAGTGGGCGCAAAGGTTTGTTTCGCAATCGCCCTTTGTGCTCCTGAATTCTGTCGTTGTACTGCCTCAGTTGTATCCGGGAAGTTCAATAAATAGGGTATGTAAATAATGAAAGAGACAAGCGAGTCAGATATTTGCCCTGTATGCAATGAGAAATATCTGGAACAACACCATTTAATTCTCGATCGTCCCGCCTTCATGTTTTGCGAATGCACAAGGTGTGGAAACTTTGAGATATCTACTTTTCTGGCAGATGATAAATTATCAGAAGCATTTGATATAGCTCGCCCTCTTATAAGTGCATGGATCAGGAGCGAATTCAATAATGGTAGAATTGCACGTTTAACACAAGGTAATACGGGTTTCCAAAACGAAGAATGGTTCATGAATCTTACAACAATGGGTTTTCCTCATACTATTAGTGAGAAACTGGATGCGCTTCTAATTGCATATGCTAGAAATGCAGGAACTAACTATGGCCTAAAGTTCTCCGCTACCAGTCCTGAATTGACTTCTATAATTGCCGCAAAAGATGAGTACGAACTACGCGGATTGGCTGAGTTACTAACTCAAATTGGTTATATTGATGCTCCAAGTGGTCTTCATAAAGCACAAATCACGGCAAAGGGTTGGATTCGTTTTGAAGAATTGCAACATAAAGTCATCACTAGCGATACTGCTTTTATAGCTATGTGGTTTGGTGGACCAACTCAAGACTATCGCAAATCAATTTGTGCAGCAGTTGAATATTGTGGATATCGGCCAATAATTGTTGACCAAGAGGAATTCAGCGGTTTTATCATGGATCAAATAGTAACACTCATTAACGAGTCTCGTTTTGTGATAGCAGATTTCACCTGCAGATCAGAAATTGTTACTGATGGCAAGCCAAAACAGGGAGTTCGAGGAGGGGTTTATTGGGAATCGGGCATGGCGTACGGCGCAGGCAAACCGGTCATCCATACGTGTGAAGACAATGATGAAGCTAAAGACCGTATTCATTTTGATGTAAACCAATATAGCACTATCTTTTGGAACCCTCATGACCTAAATACTCAAATACGAGATGTTTCTGATATTATAGAAAATCCAACGTTTACAGAGAAACTTGTTGTCCGAATTCTAAAGATTGTTGGGCGAGGTGTATATGTCTCTAACCAGAGAGGCAGTACAACACCTATAAGGACTCCCTTTGTCAAGGGTAAACGTCTCCCCCGCTGACCAAACAGAATGTTTGGTCAGTTAAATACCGGCATATAAAGATTGCTCGCTCGCGATTCGTATTCCAACTCGCTGTTTCAAGATCAGGCACAGAATCCATGTCTGCACCAAACACCTATTGAAGCTCTGGCCGCTCAAGTCAACAAGGACAGGCGGCTTATGAGACCTAATCAAGCGAAGGTCTCGGCTTAGAAACTTACCGGTACCCATATGCCGGCCCTATCAAGTCCGGGAGTTCATCCTGCCGAATATCGAAAGGATGTCTCAGTTAGTAACGGGCTCGGGAATGGGGCAGAACACAAAACCCATCATTCGAGCAATCAAAACTAAACTGGCCGGGGACAGGGCATGCATCCAATCAACTCAGAAGGACTCGCATGTTCCAGTTAGGCTTTAAGCTGGCATACCCTTCCCCGATGTGAGTTATCTCTGGTTGAAGAACTTGTCCATATCAAACGGTTCCCTCCGTTTAAGCATAAAATAGATAGATCTGCCGAGTTCGCGGGAAAGGATAGACAGAGCCTTGCTCTTGCCGTGCTTGCTCACCAGCCGGTGGTGATGTTTCTGGCCCCGATCATTGCCCTTCAAGAAAAGACAGGCGATTTCAGAGAAGGCCCACTTCAAATGCACATTTCCGATCTTGGTGTTGCTTGAACCATATTTCTTACCGGCGGATTCCCTGGGCGGTTTGATGAGTCGGGAATATGAAGCTAAATCCTGAACGGAAGGGAATCGATTGATATCATGTATCTCGTAAAGCAGTACCAGAGAAAGTATTTTCCGATGCCAGGAACAGTTTTCAGCAGATGGAGAGTATCAGCATCATGCCATCTGGCGGTTCTGACTATGTAAAGCTCTAGATCGCGGAGAAGTTTATCATA
>JABIBH010000389.1 GCA_018652925.1 bacterium
TCATACAGTTACCATTATCGCCAGATTCTCCCTCCCCTGTTGAAAGTATTGCACTTTCGTTCCAATAATGAACAGCATAAGCCACTGATTGATGCCTTAAAAATCGTCGAAAAATATTTATCACGAACAGGTTCTTATTACCCCAAGAGGGCACTGATTCCAGTTGAGGGGGTGATCCAAAAACAATGGCAAGACTGGATTTACCAAGCTGACAAGAGCGGTGGTCCACATATCCGACGGTCGCGCTACGAAGTTTGTGTGTTGCAAGCTCTGAGTGAAAAATTACGTTGTAAAGAAATATGGATAGAAAGTGCCAACCGTTATCGCAACCCAGCAGAGGATGTGCCACCTGATTTTAATGAAAAGCGAAAAATGTATTATGATGCTCTGAGTTTACCCATCAGTGGCAAGAAATTTGTGAAGCGTCTCAAAAAGCAGATGCGTAAGGCATTGAAAGCCTTGAACGATAATATGCCAGATAACGATGCCGTTGAAATCTTGCCTAAAGAGGGTGGCTGGATCAAACTCACTCCTTACAAAGCACAAGAAGAGCCGATTAATCTTGAGTACCTCAAAGAACACATCAAACAGCGTTGGTGGATGACCAGTTTACTGGATGTGATCAAAGAAGTTGATTTACAGGTGGGATTCACCGATGGTTTCAAGAGTTTGACGGGGCAACAGCGACTGCCTCAGGAGGAGTTACAACGTCGATTGTTACTTTGTTTATTTGGTCTGGGTACGAATACCGGTTTAAGCAGTGCCAGCATGGGCAATCATGGGGTCAGCTATAGTCATCTTCAATATACGCGACGACGATTCATCAGCAAAGACGGGCTACGCCAAGCCATTGGGCGAGTTGTAGATGCCACGTTAGCAATTAAAGAGCCACAAATTTGGGGTGACATGGCCACTTGGTGTGCTTCTGATTCCAAACAATTTGGGGCATGGAGTCAGAATTTACGAGCGCAGTGGCACAAACGGTATCGTCAAACAGGTGTCATGGTCTACTGGCATGTTGCCAAAAAGTCACTTTGTATCCATTCACAACTCAAAGCACCGTCTTCATCAGAGGTATCCTCGATGATTGAAGGGGTGTTACATCATTGCACTGCCATGCAAGTCGATCGCAATTATGTTGATACCCATGGGCAAAGTGAGGTTGCCTTCGCTTTTTGTCATCTCTTGGGATTCCAACTGATGCCACGTTTCAAAAATCTACATGCTCAGAAGTTATCGTTGCCTGATAAAAAACTCACCGCCAAACTGGACAATCTAAAATGGATATTGCAGGATGTTATCGACTGGGATCAGATTGAGCAAGAATATGATGAAATGGTCAAATATGCTACGGCATTGCGATTGGGCACTGCCGAAACCGAAGCCATTTTGAAACGCTTCACCCGCAACAACCATCAGCATCCAACCTTCAAAGCATTTTCAGAATTGGGTCGTGTCATCAAGACAATATTCCTTTGCAATTACCTGATGAATGAAGATGTTCGGATCGAAATCCATGAGGGCTTGAATGTGGTTGAGAACTGGAACAGCGCCAACGGTTTCATCTTTTACGGTAATCGTGGCGAAATCAGCAGTAACGATGTTGATGCTCAGGAGATTTCAATTCTTTCGATGCACTTGCTGCAAGCCTGCCTTGTTTATGTGAATACGCTGATGGTGCAGGAGGTGTTGGCTGAACCCAAGTGGTATGAGCTAATGACTGAACCTGACTGGCGAGGCTTAACGCCATTATTCTATCGACATGTGAATCCTTATGGTCGTTTTGATTTGGATATGACACAGCGCATTCCACTTGCCAGTTAAATATTGTCATATGACCGAAGAAAACGTCCGTTAACTTCGGTTATTATAACCTAAGATAGCCCACTGTATCTTAGGTTATAATGAGCTAACTTATGGTACAAATCAGGTTAAGTTAGGATACAATCATATGAGCAAGGTGTTGGCATATTTACGAACATCCACTGATAAACAAGATTTGAATAACCAGCGCCTTGAAATCCTGGAATATGCACGACAACACAGCATCCAAATTGCTGATTTCATCGCCGTTTCGGTCTCATCCCGCAAAACTCCCTACGAGAGACGCATTGATGAATTGTTATTGCGGTTGAATGAAAACGATACATTGTTGGTAACTGAACTTAGCCGTCTGGGACGTAGTACAGGGCAAGTAATTAATCTGATTGATGAATTGATTGATAATGGCATTTGCATCATTGTCATTAAGCAACATCTGATACTAAATAAATCTCAGGATGATCTGCAATCACTGACCATGATTACTATGTTGTCGCTTTTTGCACAAATGGAACGAATGATGATTAGTCGCAGAACCAAAGAGGCGTTAGCTACGAAGAAGGCATTGGGTATTCACCTGGGCAAACCTAAAGGCACTATTCAGAGCAGTATTTATGACAAAGATCGGGAACGCATTATTGAACTGCTGTGTTTGGGAGTCTCTGTACGGCATATTTCGATTCAGCATCTGAATTACGGTAGCATTTCCAGCTTGAATTACTACGTCAATACGAGAGGTCTACGCGAAAAAGTCAAGAACATAGAATAGCTCTCTCATCTCCCATTAATCAAGTGAGACTTCGTGACACAGTTGTTAAACAGACCCCAGATAAGGGCCTTCAATAAGTCGTTTTCTGACGCACTTAACGTGGTCATCGTGGTCAAAACCCATCTCAAAA
>JABIBH010000390.1 GCA_018652925.1 bacterium
TGTTGGCTGTTATCGGCACCGGTGACACTGCCCGCGCCATCTGGGTTGACCAGCGCAATGGAACTCCAGATGTCTTTGGCCAAAATCTCAATGACGACGGTTCTCTAGGGCCGGGCTTAAGTAGTGTGTCCGTTACAATTCCAACATCGATTCAATTGAATCAGAATCATCCAAACCCTTTCAATCCAAGCACCAACATCGTCTTTAGTATGACAACCAGGCAACACGCTTTGTTGGAGATTTTTGACAGTCGGGGACGCATTGTGCGCACTCTTCTGAATGCCGACACCGGACCAGGATCACAGACTTTGAGCTGGAATGGTAGAGACAACAACGGCAACCAGGTTACATCGGGAACTTATTTTTACAGGTTGGAATCTGGTGACAGCAGGCAGGTTCGAAAGATGGTGCTGATCAAATAGACCATAAACTACTTTTTTCCATGCGCATGGAAACCTATCTGCTTTATGGAGGCGTTGAGGGTTTAGGAACTAATATTAACTTGAACCGACTGAATTTTACTTAGTATTTTTTTTTCAGATCTCATTGCGTTGAATAAATCCCATCGGTACTGAAGTGACATCCAATATCCTGCACTATTCCCAAAATATTTTGAGAGTCTCAATGCTGTGCTCGGCGTGATACCACGTTTTTTATTAACTAGCTCGTTCACACGCTGATACGGCACACATATTTCATTAGCAAGATTACGTTGGGAAATATTCAAAGGCTTTAGAAACTCTTCCAAAAGCATTTCCCCTGGATGTGTTGGTTTTCGATGTGTCGGCACTCTTACCATGACTGTTCCCTTCTATGTGTGATAGTCCACAATTTCTACATTAACAGGACCGTCATCTGACCAAATAAAACAAATTCTATATTGCTCATTTATTCTAATGCTATACTGACCTTTTCTGTCACCTGCCAACATCTCAAGCCTATTACCAGGAGGAACTCTCAGATCTTCAATTTTTTCAGCAGAATCCAGATGATCCAACTTGCGTACAGCAACCTTCCAAAGTTTAACCGGGCAAACTTTTCGTGCTCTTCTGGTGGCATGACCATTAAACACAGATTTAGTCCCCTGTTCTTTGAAGGACTTAATCATAATAACATGTTAGCACGGATATCATGCTATGTCAACTTTTGAAAACATCAAGACGACTCCCCCGACCCAGCTGTTGAAATAATTCATTAAACTTCATCGGAGCAATTAAGGAGCCAACGTTTTGGGCATTGACGTATGTTACTGGAGTGTAAGTAATAATTTTTTACCCGGAAGTGCTAGCCCAAACTACGGTCCACATCAGCTGTCAGTTTTTGATAGAGGTGTCAACTGCCGGGCTCGCTAAATGATGTGAAAAAATGGTACTAGTACGGTAACTAATAAAAAGACCCTTTGCTGAAATACGCAAAGAGTCTTTTGTTAGTCGGCGTTGAATACAGTGTCAGCTAATTTTCCAGTGAAATGGTACCTTGACCGCCTTACCATCTTCAATGGTTTTAGATTTCCCATAACCTCCAACCGGTGCTTGAACTACAATATAGTACAGAGGTTCATTGGATAGATTTCGCCAGCAGCGAACTCCCTCGGGTGCAACACGTATTACAGTTCCTTCGTTAACCGGGAAAATATGGTCATCGACCTGGAACTCGCCTAAGCCTTTGATGAAAATGTAAATTTCTTCATTGTTTTGGTGCTCATGGTGGAAAGGCATCGAAGCTTTTGGTGGAAGTTTATTAATAGATATTTCCACGCTTGTCAGGTCTAGAAGGGAATTGAGAAATATCTTACCATCGACTTCGAATGACAGTTCTGGATGTGCGAATTTGTAATCATCCAATCCTGAGAACTCTCCGATCCTTGCGGAGGTGTAATTTGCGCCTTTGGCGATTTCATGTGATGACATGTCTGCCTCCTTCATTGTGGCTTTGTCAGGTACAAGCCATTGTTATGCAACCGCCTCCCACACACACATCTTACTTAAATTCCTGAGAAAAGCACGCTGAATCAGGCTACCAGTTCTCCCCCTGAATCTCAAAATGAGCTTGTGGATGAGCACATGCCGGGCAGAAGCCAGGAGCTTCTTCGGATTCATGCAGGTAACCACAATTCCTGCAGCACCACACTACCTTGCCATTTCTCTTGAAGACTCGTCCTTCTTCCAGATTACTGGCCAGATCTCTGTACCGTTTTTCATGGTGCTTTTCAGCAATCGATACTGCATCAAACAGCTTGGCAATTTTTTCAAACCCTTCGTCCCTGGCGATTTGAGCAAAAGCCGGATACAGTTCTGTCCACTCATGTTGCTCCCCAGCAGCAGCAGCGTTGAGGTTATCCAGTGTTGTACCCACAACCCCGGCTGGAAATGTATCGGTTATTTGGAGATCGCCACCTTCAAGATAACTGAAAAATCTTTTAGCGTGCTCTTTCTCCTGGTTGGCAGTTTCTTCAAATATCGCTGCTATTTGAACCAGTCCCTCTTTCTTTGCCTTGCTCGAAAAGTAGGAATACCTGTTTCTGGCTTGTGATTCACCGGCGAATGCCATCAGAAGATTTTTTTCCGTTTGTGTGCCTTTGATACTTTCTACCATGATTTTCTCCTATGTGTTCTTTTGTCCAAGCGCATTTGCGGCATCGTTCATGCGTCCTTCAAGATCACTGACACGACGCTCAATGTCTGTCAGACCAGTGCCGTGCAGAATCTCCAATCCGTCAACAGCAGGTTGAACCTTACTTTGACGCACAAAGCGGACATAGCCAAGCCCAACAGTAATTAAAAGCGCTACAGTCATGACTACAAATCTCACAACCGATGCGCCTGTAAACGCAACCCACCCTACTCCATAGAGCATGGTAAATACTCCACCTAATAGCAGGCCGTTACTAATTACGTGAAGTTGCTCGGATCGCACAAGTGAAACAACCAGTGCAAGTGTAGAAAATACGATGAGAATGATGCTTGAACTGATCATCCATGGTTTGCGAGCTTCTTCATTGGCATCAATCAGCTCCATACGCTGACGTTTGATGTCTTCAAGCTGACTATGTTCTTCAGCTGTCAACTCACTTGAGGGCCTTGATGCCCTGATCTCTTGTTCGCTTTGTCTCAGCTCATTAATCTGAGCATCATGCTGGGTTGGTGGTGGATGAAAAGTAAAAACTCCGATGCTGACAAATAAAGTAAACATCAGACCAAGGAAGAACGAGAAGATTGTCCGAAGCCCGGAACTCTGTCCTTTGTTTCCCATGATAGACCTCCCTAATAGAAATCGACATGCCTAAGGCATTTACCCATCCAAAATACATCCAGAGAAATTAAACCGACCAATCCAGTGCCTGCCACAATATAAGCTATGAGCATTCCTGGTTCAGCGCCGTGAATCAATGTTAGTACTACCAGAGCAAACAAGCTTGTCCAGAGCGGCAATCGCAGCCAGGCCAGAACATGCAAACGCGCACGGTCAGAGGCTTCAACAACACGTGAAACTGCAATGCGTTTTCCCCAGGCATTTACGCCAGTTGATAGTGGCAAAAGTTCTGTGATCATGGTCAAAAGTCCAAATGCATAACCAATTTCGAGCACAAGTGCTGCGCCAAAGCCAACCACGCCCAGGCCGTGGTGAATAATCAGATCTTTTCGAGGAGTAATGCCATATTTATATTTGCCAACTGCCATCCAGATAA
>JABIBH010000391.1 GCA_018652925.1 bacterium
AGGCAAAAAAGTCCGCACCCTTCATCAGGGAACATTGCCTGAAGGACTGCGACACGGCATGACCTGGAACGGGCAAAACGACAACGACGAAAATCTTGCGAGTGGTGTTTATCTGGTTCAGGTGAAAAGTGGCAGTCAGTCTGTTGGACAGAAGATTACTTTGGTGAGATAAGAATTCCTACTCTAACAACAATAACATGCTACTGCTAAACATGATTTGGATTAAAAATATTATACTCCCGATTAGCAAAGCTGCTTTTCCATCTCGCAAAATATTGTCAAAAGTGATTTTTAGACCAATACCAGCCATCGCAACAATGAGCGCATAGTGGCTTATTTGACTTATGATTGCGATGACTCCTTTAGGTAGTAACCCAAAAGTGGGCCCCAAAGATAACAATATAAATCCAATAATAAATAATGGAATCCCTTGCTGCTTAGTCTTTCTGCCCGCTCTTGACACCCGGTTTTTTCTCGAAAAAACCAGGATCAGCATAAATACTACCGGGGTGAGCATGAGAATTCTTCCCATTTTTATAATGGTTGCTGTTTGGCCCGCGACCTCATCGATAGAGTATCCTGCAGCGACTGCTTGCCCAATGGCTTGTAAAGTGTTTCCGATGAGCACGCCTGAGTCGATATTATTAAAATTAAGCAAGACTGTACTAAAGGTGGGTAGTAGAAAAATACCAAGAGTACCTAAAAAATTTACGATCGCTACGGATAACCCAACATCTTTCTTTTGGACACCAATAATTTGTTCAGTCGCTGCAATTGCCGCACTGCCACAAATGCCATTTCCGATCCCCAGAAGTAGGGCAAATTTCTTATCGAAATTAAACACTTTGGCTAAAAGCAGGGAGGATAATAGGGTAATTATGATCGCAACCATGATGATTAGTATTGACTTGTAACCCAACTCCTTCAAAACCATAAAATTCAGGTTCACGCCCATTAGTGCTATCGCCAAAGGCAGGATTTGTTTCTCCGTGAAATGAATTCCTTTCGCAAAAGCTTCCCCCAGCTTGGTGATATTACCAACCACCATCCCGAAAATGATTGCCAGCGTAACTGAGCCAACGGGGATGTATTCTGAGGAGAATAGCGCAGCTATTCCAATGATTGTGCATAATGCTATTCCATAAAAAGGGTTACTAATATTACTCATTGCTACTTGTTTTGGCACCTAACTATGGTTATACAGTCTGCATAAACCCTCAACACTGCAGTTTCAGACTGTATAAAACTCCAATGTAATTTTCTTAAAACCTGTAACTCGTTTCATTCTATTACAATCCCATTATATCGTCAAAACAATTGCTTCTTATGTAGTCTGTACAACCCCCTCCCTTGACTATCAACTCCACTATTATCATCATTGTTGCATAACTTTTTAACTGACTCACAAACTCAGAGGATCAAAATGTCATCCAAAATCATCTGGACCAAAATCGATGAAGCCCCAATGCTCGCCACATATTCACTACTTCCAATTGTGAAAGGTTTTACCAACGGCACCGGTGTTGAAGTAGAGGCTCGCGACATATCTCTGGCAGGCAGAATCATTGCCAACTTTCCGGATAATCTGACCGATGAGCAGAAGATTGATGACAACCTCGCATGGCTGGGCAATCTCGCAAAAACAGCTGAAGCAAACATCATCAAGCTGCCAAATATCAGTGCTTCAATACCTCAGCTTCAGGCCGCCATTAAAGAGCTTCAGGAGCAGGGATTTCATATTCCTGACTATCCTGAAGAGCCAAAGAACGATGAAGAAAAAGCACTCCAGGCTCGCTTTGCAAAAGTTTTGGGCTCTGCTGTGAATCCTGTTTTACGTGAGGGTAATGCTGATCGACGTGCAGCTGCATCGGTTAAAAGGAATGCACAGGCAAATCCACACAGAATGATGAAAGACTGGCCTGAGTCCGGCTCACAATGTCGTGTTGCTCACATGACTGAAAAAGATTTCTTCGGCAGTGAAAAATCTGTAACTATGGGTAAAGCAACTGAAGTTCGGATTGAATTTTCCGATGGAACAGTACTGAAAGACGGACTGCAACTTCTTGAAGGTGAAGTTATCGATACTTCCGTTATGAACATCAACTCCTTACGTAAATTCTTTGCCGACACAATCACTGAGGCAAAAGAAAAAGATGTTCTGCTTTCACTGCACCTCAAAGCAACGATGATGAAAATCTCCGACCCTGTCATGTTTGGTCACTGCGTATCGGTTTATTTTGCTGCTGCTCTGGACAAACATGCTGACACTCTGAAAGAAATCGGCGCCAGCGTCAGCAACGGACTTATGGGAGTTATTTCAAAACTTGATAAACTTCCAGCTGAGAAAAAGGCTGAAATTGAAGCTGACATTACTGCCTGTTACGAATCTCAACCAGCACTAGCAATGGTTGACTCCAGAAAAGGAATCACCAACCTGCACATTCCAAACGATGTAATCATTGACGCATCGATGCCAAATGTTGTTCGCGACGGTGGCAAAATGTGGAACAATGACGATGCACTTCAAGACACAATCGCCATGATTCCAGATCGCTGTTATGCCACAATCTACCAGGCAACTATTGAAGATTGTCAAAAGCACGGGCAGTTTGACCCATCGACAATGGGCTCTGTTTCCAATGTCGGACTGATGGCAAAGAAAGCTGAAGAATATGGCTCACATGACAAAACATTCTTCGCTACTGCTGGCGGAAGTATCAAAGTCATAGACGGTGATGGAAATATCGTCCTGGAACAAACAGTTGAAACCGGCGACATCTTCCGCATGTGCCAGGCCAAGGATGAAGCAATCCGCGATTGGGTAAAACTTGCCGTAAACCGTGCAAAAGCATCCGGTTCACCAGCAATTTTCTGGCTCGATGAAAACCGTGGCCACGATGCCGAGATTATCAAAAAAGTAAATCAATACCTTCCAGATCATGATACAACAGGACTCGATATTCAGATAATGACTCCACTTGATGCAATGTATTTCTCACTGGAGAGAATTCGCAAAGGTGAAGACACCATCGCAGTAACAGGTAACGTTCTGCGTGACTACCTGACTGACCTGTTCCCTATTTTGGAACTTGGCACAAGTGCAAGAATGCTTTCGATTGTTCCTCTGCTTAACGGTGGTGGACTGTTTGAAACCGGTGCTGGCGGCTCTGCTCCAAAACACATTCAGCAATTTATTTCTGAAGGTCACCTGCGATGGGATTCACTTGGTGAGTACTGCGCTCTGGTTCCTTCTTTTGAAATGATTGCAGCAAACACAGGAAATGAAAAAGCATCACTGCTTGCATCAACACTTGATCAAGCCATTGGAACCTATCTTGATCAGGCCAGAAACCCATCGCGTAAAGTCAATGAGATTGACAAGAGAATGATTGAAAATAAGGGTGGAGTGCTTGCGCAACTCCAATCCCTATTTAGAAAATTGACAGAAGTTGAAGGAGATAAATTCCCCTTGTGATTTATCTGTTTTTCGTTTTGCTTTAGGTTTACTAATTTTTATTTCTAAAGCAGATTTATCTTTATTTAAACTCACTTTAATAGCATCC
>JABIBH010000392.1 GCA_018652925.1 bacterium
AATGAAGGCTGGAGATAGGATTACAACTGTTAATGGTGAACTCGTAACTACATTTGGTGATATTGTTAATACAATTGGCTCAAGCGCTGGTGTTGAAGTTACGGTGCAATGGTTGCGTGATGAAGAGCTGTTTTCTGCTCAACTAATTCCTGAACCTGTTGAAGTGGCGCCTGATTCGATGATTGGGCTGATTGGAATTGAACGAGCTCATGACTATAAAAAAATGGGGATTTTCGCAGCTATACAAAATGGTTTTCGAGTTACAAAATCGATGACAGTAGAAATTGTTGGAGCTATCGCTTCAATAAATAAACATGGTCTTGATTCTGTAGGTGGCCCAATCAGGGTTGGACAAGTTGCTGGCGACATGTTGCGTTGGAGCTTTGGACACCTGATGCAGTTTGTTGCTTTCTTTTCCATAAACCTGTTTTTGTTGAACCTTTTACCGATACCGGTTCTTGATGGCGGCCAGGTCGTTTTTATTACCTTTGAATTATTGACAGGCAAGCAGGTGGATCAAAAGCTTCAAGCTATTGCTACTCAAATTGGTATGATAATACTTATGCTTTTGATGATGTTTGTGATTGTGATTGATGTACTGAAGGTAATTCCCAACTAGGGTTTTTCCTCTGGTTCGATATCAGGTAAAGGGTGTAGCAATCGTTCTGCAACAGGAGCTAACAGCAAGGAATCTCGTTCGCTGTCCAGAACACGAACCAGAAGTTTGTGGAAAGCTGAAAGCCGTGTAGGTTGCTGTGGAAGCAGTGCAATAGTTTCAGCAAGGGAACTGTCACCCCATGCTGTATTCAGGGAATCGAGCATGGCAGTGCCGGTCAACGAATCAACAATTGCCACTGCACGAGCTCTTTCAAGTGTAATATATCTGTTCAGGACAATCGTTTCGTTTTCTGTAAGATCTTGAATGTTAAGGTCATCTGATTCCTCTTGGCACCCAGTCAGGGCAATCAGAATAAATAGAACAGGAAAAATGTATTTCTTACTCACAGTTAACTCCTAAAAGTGATACTATTAACGCGTTGACACTGTTTTCATACTACGAAAGTTTCAGATGGGCAAGGACTTAGTTAAAAACCGATTCAGTTTTGCAAGCATAACCTTTTGCTGTGTTCTGGTTACAGTATTGGTTGCTGTTTTGTTCCCATCGATTTCATCTGCAGGAGAACTTGATTACGGTCTCAGCGAGAACAGGTTAGCCAAGATAGAGATATCGGGAAACTCTGAATATTCAGATAAAGAACTTAAATCTCTTCTACGTATAAAAGAACCCCGAAGGTTCAGCCCAATGACTTTGCTAGGTTTTTCAGAGCGGTCGTCAATGTACAGGCCAGATCTGATTGAAATTGAATTGAAGTTGATAGAGAAATATTATCGACGCAACGGTTTTCATAATGCTTCTGCTGAAGTCGATACAATATATTTTGATGATGATAAGTATGGCGATGTTTTGCGTGTGATTGTAAATGAAGGTCCTCAAACTATCATTAGTTCTGTTGAGTTGGAAGCTATTGGTAATTTACCTGATAAATTACAAGAAGGATTACATTACATTAATGGCGTGCCAGCTCCTGCTGATCTGAATAATCTTGGCTCCGATATCTATTTGATCCGCACGCGATGCTGGGAAGACGGTTTGCTAAAAGTTGCTATCGAACCTGTAATGTCTTTTTATGCGACTGAAGATTCTTTGATACACAGCGCAGAGCTCCTCTACAAGATTACAGCAGGTAAAGCTTACTCTGTTTCAGATATTCGCATTTCTGGCAATGTGCAGACGCAAACTGAAATCATTGAACGTGAAATAAAACTAGTCAATGGAGAGCTTTTTAAATGGTCTGCTGTTGAAGAGACACAACTTCGTATTCTGGAAACTTCCTTATTCAGAGATGTCAGTTTCACACCTGTAGAAATAGATACTTCCAATGCAACTGTGGTGATGGAAGTCCAGGTTGTAGAGCGGCAACCGTCATATATTGAATTTGGTTTGGGAATTGGCAGCAGGGAACGTATAAGAGTTCTGGCGGCCTGGGGAAATAATAATCTTTTTGGTACTGGGCAGAAACTGCGACTCAAGACAAGAACCTGGTTGAATTATGAGGATGTACAGCAACTTTCTTCTGGCACACCTGAACCTGAATTGAATTATCGATACGAACTCCTCCACACGCATCCCAGACTGTTTGACAGCTTCTGGCTTGATACTCGTCTATTTAAGGATAAAGAGACTCGTGGAGAATCAGGTCTGAATCTGTTCAGAACCGGTTTCTCACTCGGATCAAGGGTGACAACTTCTCTATATTCGATAAGCAAAGTGGTGCTGAAAGTTGAGGAAGTTGAGCCATTGTTGCATCCCGATGCGAAAGTGCAGTTAAGTGAAGCTTTTGATGAGAGTGAGTTGCAGAAGTCCGGGACCAGGTCTATTGCCTGGAACTACATGATAGAAAAACGGAACAATCCGATTCGCCCTGCAAAAGGTTTTCTCAGTAATTTTGAAATTGAAACCGCTGGTGGAATCCTTGGTGGTGACAATAGTTTTGTTAAGAGTAGATTTGATTATCACACTTACAGGAAAACTGTTTTAGGTGGTACCCTGGCTTCCAGAGTTTCACTTGGAACTGTGAGACCTTATGGTGATTCCTTGAGCCGGGGGGCCGATGGAGTTCCCTACCAGGAGCGCTTTTTTGCAGGTGGCGTTTCAACAGTTCGAGGTTATCAGGAGAGATCGCTTGGTCCTCAAATAACTGACCAGGCAGAGTTGGATTCACTTCAACTTGCCAGCGATGTTCCTTTGCCTGACAGACCAGCCAGAGGTGGTAACTACCTTTTACTGACAAATGTTGAGTGGCGAGTACCTTTGCCAGCACCAGGGAACTGGAATATTGGCGGGGTCTTGTTTCTTGATGGTGGTAATGTTTGGGAACATTGGAGTGAAATTAAATTGAGAAGCTTCAGGCCTCGTTCATACCCTGGAGACCCGGATGAAATCGATTCAACAAAATTGTGGGATTACAGATGGAGTTATGGGGTCGGACTCAGATTTGACACACCGGTTGGCCCGGTCAGATTGGATGTAGGATTCCCTTTGAAACGTGCAAGATCATCAGAAACAATTGTTGATGATAAAGTGATGTACCATTTCTCTTTGGGTTATCCATTTTAAGGAGTTTACAAGTTGGCTTGGAAAGGAAAAAAACGGTGGTCTCTGATTATTGCCTGGTTCTTATTCCTGGCAATTGTCTGGGTGCTCGGTACTCATCCTGCCTTGATGATGCCGTATGTTTCCAAACTGGCAACTAACCATTTTTTGCGTGGCAGCGGCAGCAACCTGACTGTCAAAAACTGGAGTGGTTCATTACTTGGTGACCTTGAGTTGCATGGTGTTGACCTTACACTGCAGCTTGAACGTGGCGCATCGGCCAATATCTCAGTTGATACTTTGAGTCTGCAATACGGTTTTCTGGACCTGATAAGGCAACCTGTTCGTATTTCCGGGGTCCACGCCAAAGGGGTAGAGCTGTATGCCATTAGAGGAACTCCTGTTGCCCCTGGTAATGCTACTCTGCCGAGCAACCCATTTAAAATGCCCAGACTTGCTATTGGGACTGTTTCAATCGACAGGGCGTCTATCGCTTTATCAGATTCAAAAGGCCGGCTTCAACAGTCGATACCTGAATTCAATTGGGCAGGTTCTATTGTTGTCGATGATGAAATTGTAATCGAATCTACAGATTCAAAAATTAATTATGCTTCAAGGAACACACTACTTCGGAATTTGTCAGGTACAGTAAAATACAATAACTCTGCGATTGTTTTTTCCGGAGTGTCAGTTCATGCCGACAGTACAAGTTTTGAGATTGATGGCCAACGACTTCACACTGGTGAGCTGGATGTCACAGTTGCTGGCAAACATATTGCTATTCAGGATATTGAAGAGTTACTTGATATTACGCTTGGTTTTAAAGCATCGGGTGATGCCGACTTTGCAATAACAGGCAGGCCGGATTCCCTTGCAATGGACATTCATTACGATGGTGTTATTGAAAATTATGAGCTGAATGGAATGCACGGAAAATGTATATTGAAAAATGAAATATTGGAATGGACAGAGATTAATACAGTTGTCAACGGTGCAGAGTTTGCTGGTGTTGGCTTCTTTGACCTCAGTAACAACGATCTTTATTTTGAGCTCGAAGGAGATGCCAGCAATATAAATGTTGCTGAAAATATAGTTCCTGGAGTTGCCCTGCCTGAGAGTAATTGCAACGGGTCAGTCTTAATTAAACGACGTAACAGCAGCAATGAAACTTTTGTAGAAGCAAAAGTGGCAGACGGATTTATTTCAGTCCTTCCTTTTGAAACTTGTGATGTAAATATCTATGCCAATTCGGATGGTGTTGACATAAGAGGGCTGGATATTCAATACAATGATCTAAGTTTAACTCTTTCCGGTTTTGCTGACACAACAGGTTATTTCGATGGCCAACTAATAGCAAATTCCACCAACTTGTCGTCATTACCTGCAGAGTGGGGCGTGCCAATTACTAGT
>JABIBH010000393.1 GCA_018652925.1 bacterium
ATGTTTTCAATGTCCCCTGATGTCTGGAATAAAATTGCAGAGACTCGTACTAGCGGCGGAAAAGTAATTGCGGTTGGTACTACTACTTTGCGTGTCCTGGAAACTGTTCATCGGCTTGAACTAGGGCTCAAGGAACCAGGTACATATAGTTATCCACTTGAACATGAGATCCGACCTGAATTTGCCGGCAATGTTTCCGCCGTTAATGGGGGCTGGGCTGTTGAAGGTGAAACAAGATTATTTGTAACTCCTCCAGACCGTATTACTGTTGCCGATGGGTTGATTACTAACTTTCATCTGCCTGAGTCGTCGTTGCTGAGATTGGTTGCATCTTTTCTTGGTGATCGGGGTTGGGAAGATATTTATGAACACGCTGTTAAATCCGATTATCGGTTTTACAGTTACGGAGATGCAATGCTGATTATTCCGGGTAAGGAAATATAAATGCACAAGCTTGATGCACCATTCAAATTCAAAGTGTTGGCAACTGATAAAAACAGTTCTGCAAGACGTGGTGCAATTCAAACAGGGCACGGTGAAATCCAGACTCCGGTATTTATGCCTGTTGGAACTTCTGGCTCTGTGAAAGCAATGACTTTTGAGTCGGTATGGGAAAGTGGAGCCAGGATTATTCTGGGTAACACTTATCACCTTTATCTGCGTCCCGGACACGAACTGATTAAATCATTTGGTGGTCTGCACAAGTATCAGGGTTGGGATGGCGCGATATTAAGTGACAGTGCCGGGTATCAGGTTTTCTCGTTATCCAATTTAAATAAAGTTACTGAAGATGGTGTTGCATTCCGATCTCATCTTGATGGCAGCAAACATATGTTCACTCCTGAACTGTCGATGGAAATTCAACTGGCACTCGGTTCAGATATCGTGATGGCTTTTGATCATTGTCTACCATATGGAGTAGCGGAGTCGGAAGCTGCAAAAGCTGTGGATAGAACTCATCGCTGGTTGCAAAGATGTGTAAAAACATTTGGCGAAGAGGGTCTGGCCAATGAAAACCCCTGGCAACAGGTTCTCTTTGGTATCGTCCAGGGCGGAGTTTATGAGAACGAGCGCAGAAGATCTGCTGCACAGCTTGTTGATCTGAATTTGCCAGGCTATGCTGTCGGTGGATTGTCTGTTGGTGAACCAACTCCTGCAATGCGCGAAATGACTGAGCTCACTGCTGGTCTATTGCCTGCTGATAAACCTCGATATCTAATGGGTGTTGGTTATCCAGATGATATCGTTGACAGCGTTAGTCGTGGCATCGATATGTTCGATTGCGTGTTGCCAACCAGACTGGCTCGCAAGGGAACTGTAATTACCAGAGACGGCAGGTTGGTGGTAAAGAACAGTCGGTATCAGGATGACTCCAGACCGATTGATTCAGAATGTAATTGTCCAGTATGCAAAAGGCACAGTCGAGCATATATTCGACATCTGTTTCATGCTGGTGAAATGCTGGGACCGATGCTTGCATCCACGCATAATATCTGTTTTTATCAACAGTTTATGCAGGAGATTAGAGATTCACTAGAAGCTGGTGAGTTCAGTAGCTATGCTTCCAGGGTTCGGCAGAGATGGATTGATGGTGAGAAACATCGATTGGAAGAAATAGCGAGCGCCACTCCTGGTGGTCGCAAGTCTATAAACAATCCTTAACAGGAGGTTACGGTTAACATGATCAGTTATTTAGCAATGGCAACAGGTGGTTCCGGCGGGGAATCAAATCCAATGTTCTTTTTTGGTTACATAGCTCTGATGTTTGGTGTGTTTTATTTTCTGATTCTCAGACCAAATGCAAAGCGACAAAAAGATCACAAGCAAATGTTGGGCGCAGTACAAAAAGGTGACAAGGTTGTTACAAATGGTGGTCTGATTGTAACTGTACTCAATGTCAAAGAAGACAAAATTGTTTGTACAATTTCCGATGGAATCAAGGTTGAGATTGCCAGGAATGCTGTCAGCTCAGTAATACGGGATTAACCAGATGTATCTGCGATACTTTGGTGACTCTGTATTGCGGGCAAAATGTCTGGATGTTGAGTGTTTTGACAAGAGCCTCACAAAATTTGCCGAGTCAATGTTCAAGGTGATGCGGGAAAACGATGGAGTGGGACTTGCTTCTACGCAAGTTGGAAATAACCGCCGAATTGTGATTGTGCTTCCGCCTGGTAAACCAAAACCGCTAGTAATGATTAACCCTGTTGTCACCAGTAAAAGTGAGAGCAGGGTTGTTTACGAAGAGGGGTGTCTCTCTTTCCCCGGAATGTATAAAGATATTGCAAGGCCATCGGAAATTTCTGTGCAGTACAGTGATCTCAACGGACAGAAATTTGAGTTGGATGCCGAAGGAATGCTTGCTCGAATTATTCTGCATGAGCTTGATCATCTGGACGGGAAGCTATTTATTGACCATCTTCATTGGTGGGCCAGGGTTGTACTTACAACACAGTTGCGGATGAAACTGATTTTCAATCGAGGATAGTCTTTATGAAAATAGTATTTATGGGTTCACCTGAATTCTCAGTTCCCTCTCTAGAGGCTCTGGTGGAAGCCCGCTTCAATGTGTCGCTTGTTGTAACTCAGCCGGATCGGCAAAAAGGTCGTGGTCAGAAAGTAGTTGAAACCCCTGTAAAAACTTATGCACGTCAGGTGAAAGTACCTGTTATTGAGTGGGGTCGTGATAACAAGAGACAAGTTGTGCAACATGTGCTGGATGAAAAACCTGATGCCATTGTTGTTGTTGCTTTTGGTCATATTCTCCGACGTGAGTTGCTGGACGCCCCAAAATACGGATGCATAAACGTACATGCGTCGTTGTTGCCTCGCTGGCGAGGCGTTTCTCCGGTTCATTACAGTATTCTCCATGGTGATAACTGGACAGGCGTGACAATTATGAAGATGGACGCTGGTGTTGATACTGGCCCAATGTTGTCACAGCATTCAGTTGCCATCGATCCTGAAGAAACTTCGGGAGACCTACTTACCAGATTGGCTGGTGTTGGTGCTGACAAACTTGTAATGACATTGCGTGATCTTGAGAATGAAAAAATCGAAGCTGAAGCTCAAGGACAAGTTGGTGCAGTCTATGCCCCAAAATTAAACAGATCACTTTCACCCATCAGATGGGGCAGAGAAGTTGTTTATGTTCATAATCAGATCAGAGGTTTGCAGCCATGGCCTGGTGCAACAACATTCCTGAATGGCAAGCAATTGAAAATCATATCGGCAAGACCATATTCTTTTGACACACAAGACGTTCAACCTGGAACTGTTATTGCTGCTGATGAAAACGGAATCAGGGTTGGTTGCGGTGAAGGGGTTCTGCTCATTACTGTGTTGCAGAATCCAGGAAAACGTCCAATGACTGCTGCGGAATATCTTCGTGGCTACAAAGTTGAACCAGGGACACTACTTACATCATGAATTCCGATGCCAGAGTAAAAGCCTACGATGTGCTATCGATTGTTGAAAAAGGAAATCTGCTTGATGCTGCTCTTTCCTCACAATTGAATGCGCTGGGCTCCCGTCAGGATAAATCGTTTTTGGCCGAATTGGTCAAAGGCACTGCACGCTATGCAGGCAGGTATGATTACCTGATCGATAAATTCACAAAGCGCAGTCCTGATCCATCCATACGAATATTATTGCGACTTGGTATGTATCAGCTTTTCAATTGTAACTCAGTACCTGATTATGCTGCTGTAAATGAGACTGTCAATGCTGCTCGGAAAGTCGGGTTTCATAAACTATCGTCATTTATCAATGCTGTTTTGCAGAATGTACGCCGAACAGTTGAAGGTAATCCGGAAGGGCTGATTGGTCTGTTCCCATCTCCTGAAAAGGAGCCGTTGCAATATCTGACTACATGGTATTCTCATCCGGAATGGATGGTGAAACGGTGGTTGGAAAAATTCTCATTTGCCGATTGTGAAAAACTTTGTGCTCATAATAATTGCCCAGCGCATTTGACACTGCACTTGAACCCGGAGTTGGATCGATCTGAACTATTCTCATATTTTGAGAAACACGATATAGAGTATTCTGAATCGGATCTGGTTTCATCTGCAGTTATTATTAAAAGCAGGTTGGCCCGGGATAGCATTAATGATTTGCTGTCGGAGTTTACGCAGGTAATAGTTCAAGATCAATCTGTGCAGTCTGCTATGGACCATTTTAGCCCCCATTTAAGCGGAAATATATTTGATATGTGTGCTGCTCCAGGAGGCAAAACTGTCAATATGCTTTGGCGAATGCCTGAAGATGCAACTTTGGTTGCAATGGATTCGGTGAAAAAGCGGATGGTCAAAGTTGTTGATAATCTGGCAAGAGTTGGGGAGTCTGATACTCCTTTGCTGGTTGCCGATGGGCTGAAAATGCCTTTTACTGATAATGCTTATGATACAATACTTTTAGATGGACCGTGTTCCGGTACTGGCGTAATCAGGCATCACCCTGAAGGCCGTTGGCAGCTGACTGAAAAAAGAATTTTCAGTAGTGGTGAAATGCTTTTTCAGTTGGCGCAAAATGCTGTCGACATCCTGGCTCCTGGTGGTAAACTTCTTTATGCGACATGTTCCTTGGAACCTGAAGAGAATGAAATTGTAATTAATAGATTGTTGGAAGAAAACAGTCAGTTGTCTGTTGTAGAAAAAGGAAAATACTGGTTACCTCAAACTGACGGTGCCGATGGCTTTTTCGCAGCAATTGTAACTAGGGTGAAATAAATGACATTGCGGCGATATCTGATTTCTTTGCTTGGCGCAGTAATGCTGGCAGTTGCTGTCGGTTTATTTATTCATTCAATTGTCATTCCGAGAATTATTCATAAAAACAGACAGGTTAGAGTTCCCAATGTACTTGAAATGACGGTTGCCAACGCCACTGAAGTTACATCCAGTTCAAAGCTACAGCTTAAAGTTATTCGCAGTGAGCCTCATCCATCGTTACCTGTAGGTGCAATTATGGAACAGGCTCCGGTTGCTGGATCGTTAGTCAGGGAGGGCAGGCCACTTGCAGTTGTTTGCAGCAATGGACCGCACGCCACAAATGTCCCGATGTTATCCGGGCTCGATCAGCGCAAGGCAGAGAGCACAATCCAGCGTGAGTCGTTCAAAGTTGGAACAATCAGTAAACTCAAAATTGATGGAGCAGCTACTTCGGCTGTTGCCTGGCAATATCCATCTTCAGCCCAAAGGCTTCAAAAAGGCGAGTCTGTTGACATCGTTATTGCAGAACCTGTGGAGCTTACTTCATACTGCATGCCAGATTTAACAGGACAAACAATTTATTCTGCCAGGGCAAAGGTTGAATTGGCAGGGTGCGCAATTGCGCCGGTTAAATATGAGCGACGGCCGAATTTGAGACCCAATACAGTAATCGACCAAAATCCTGCTCCTGGGAGCAGAGTGATAAAAGGAGAAACCATTGAGCTGGTTGCCTCAACAAGGTGAGACAGTAGTTGCACCATCACTTCTTGCCGCAGATTTCAGTAACCTGAAACAAGAGCTGCAGAAACTTGCAGAAGCAGGCGCCGATATCTTTCATCTTGATATTATGGATGGGCATTTTGTACCCAACATCACAATGGGACCTTTTATTATTAAAGCCATTCGTAAGAGTACTGACTTGTTCCTTGATGCACATTTGATGATCAGTCGGCCGGATTTATACATCGATAGATTTATTGATTCTGGAGTGGACGCAATTACAGTACATGTAGAGTGCGATTGTCAAATCGATGCTGTATTGAAGCAAATCAGATCCCATGGTAAACAGGCAGGGATTTCCCTGAAACCTGGAACAGCCATCGAGGAAATAATTCCCTATCTTTCAGAAGTTGATCTTGTTCTGGTTATGTCGGTTGAACCAGGTTTTGGCGGACAAAGTTTTGATAGATCTGCTGTTGATAAAATTGCTGAATTACACCGATTGCGTAGCGAAAACGACTGGAACTATGTGATTTCTGTTGATGGTGGAATCAATGCTGACACAGGAAATGACTGTGTAAAAGCAGGGGCAGATATCCTGATTTCTGGGTCATGGTTGATAAATAGTGATAATATGCCTGAACGTATGTCGAAATTAGCCTCTTTGAAGTAGAATTTGAGAGTCATAATTGTAAGATTACCTTGATTTAGCGATGATAATTAACTATTCTGTCGGACTGCGGCTAAATTGGCAAGGTGTATCAGTATGCCTGTCAGTAGTCTTTTTGTGTCATATTTGCTAAGGTGGCTTGTAAGTGTTTCAGGAGCTGACTAAACGACTTGATGGCGTAATGCGTAAGCTGGCCGGTCAGCAGGAACTTAGCGAAGAAAACATAAATGAAGCTTTGCGAGAAGTTCGTCTGGCTCTCCTGGAAGCAGATGTTAACTATAAGGTTGCAAAGCAATTTATTGCTGTAGTGAAGGAAAAAGCTACTGGTCTCAAGGTGCTGGAAAGTTTAACTCCAGCGCAACAGGTAGTTAGTATTGTTCGCGATGAATTGATAAATCTTCTTGGTGGTAACACCCGGGAATTAAATCTGACTGGTACCCCAATCGCAACTGTAATGGTTATGGGGTTACAGGGAAGTGGTAAAACAACTTTCTGCGCCAAGCTTGCAAACAAGCTGGTCAAAGAAGGTAGAAAGCCACTTCTGGTTGCTGCAGATATTTACAGACCTGCCGCAATTGACCAGTTGGAAACTTTGGCAGGTTCAATAGATGTTCCAGTCCACAGTGATCGGGAACGTAAAAACGCTGCACAGATTGTAAAGATTGCGCATCGTCGAGCAAAAGATAAGGGATGCGATACACTGATTGTTGATACAGCAGGTCGTCTGCATATCGACGAAGTGTTGATGGAGGAGTTATCCTCTATAGATAAAATGGTTGAAATGGACGAAAAACTTTTCGTCATTGATGCCATGATTGGTCAAGAAGCGGTTAACATTGCCGCAGAATTTGAACAGCAAGTTGGTTTTGACGGAGCTGTTCTGACCAAGATGGACGGAGATGCCCGTGGTGGCGCTGCTCTGTCGGTTCTGGAAGTTACAGGTAAGCCAGTCAAATTTGTATCGACTGGTGAAAAAG
>JABIBH010000394.1 GCA_018652925.1 bacterium
ACAGTACCGTATTCAATCCTGCTGCTATCACCGCGGGGGAGAAAGCTCGTTTCGATTCCTCAATTGCTGTAGCTCAGGATCACGAAGATCGCTTTGCTCCACTGTTTGACAGTTTTGGCAGCTATGTAACTGACACTGCTATTGCCAGCAATCGTCACCACTACTGGAATGGCAACGCTGCGATGGCTACTGGAATCAATAGTAAAATAGCATTCGGTGCCTCACTTACTGATCGCTATGACTGGTCTTACGATTTCGCTGAGGACATGCTCAACCCGGACCCAAGTGGTAACCCGGAGTTTCCTCGAGACAGTATTCTTGAGCGCAGAACCTATTCAATAGGTGGTGCTTTGAGAGACTTGTCAGCAGGTTTGAGCTATGAGTTAACTCCTGCTTTAAGTGTTGGTGCAGCTTTGCATTACCTGTTTGGAACTCAAACCGGTGTAATGAGCTCACGCTTTTTCCAGGAACCTGCAAACAGTTACTCCAATGAATTCGACAATGACGTAGAAGGCGTTTCAGCAAGTTACGGCATCCTGTTCAATGCAAATGAGCGTCTGTCTTTGGGTGTTTCTTATGAGCCTGCTTATGATATCGATGGAGAACAGGTAGATTACACAGCGGACTCAATTGAAGTTGTTACTTCTGAGTCAACTGTAAATTACCCGGGTCGATACCGTGCTGGTCTGGCATTTTTCCCACGAACTGATCCTCGGACAACTTTCACTGCGGAGTTCATCTTTACTCCGTGGAGCGAGCTTCAGGACAGTCGTGTTGAAGAAGATCAGTATCTTGAAGACACATTCGATGTCCGTATCGGTGTAGAGCATGTTTTCTATAATGGTGCTCCATTGAGATTCGGATTCCGTCACACAGATGTAGCAACTAACAATGAAGTTTCCCGCAGTTCTTTTTCAATGGGAACTGGCATGGAGTTTGGTCCTGGATCATTCTCATTCTCGGTTGAACTTTCAAAAATGACGAGTCGCCAGGATCATATCTTTGGCTATGAAGCTTACGACGATTTTTATGCACCAGACGATACTCGCGTTGAGGACACAAGGTTCCGCGTTGGTGCTGGTTACACTTACTTGTTCTAGGAAGCAATCAGGAGATAATGATGAAAATTCGTCAAATACTTTTACTTCTGGTTATGCTGTTGATGGCATTCTCGGCAACTGCCGATAATGGACAACTGCGGCTGCACTTGATCTGGTCCAACGATGTCCACGGTCATGTTGCCCCGGAAGAAGCAAGGTTTATGAACCCTGCATTTCCTCCACCACTTGGTGGCGGTGCATCAGTTGCAACCTATGTAAAAGCAGTTCGCCAGATGGCAGCTGATAACGGGGAAGCAGTTCTGATTCTTGATGCTGGTGATACTTTTCAAGGAACACCGGTAGGTACCAAGACTGAAGGACGTGCAATGTCTGCGTACTTCAATCATATTGGTTACGATGCAATTGTTCCAGGCAACCATGATTTTGATCTCGGCAAGCATGTAGCTGAAAGAATGGCAACAGAAAGCAATATGCCCTGGGTTTGTGCAAACTTGCGCGATGAATCAACTGGTGAAATTGTCGATTGGTGCCAGCCAACATTGATGCTTGATAAAGGCGGAATGAAAATTGGTATTATCGGTATTATAACTCCAGGAACTGTCCACATGGCATTTCCTGACAATATTGCCGGTCTGATTTTTGACCCGATGAAACCTGCTATTGAAAAATACAGGGATGAACTCAGAGCTCAAGGTGCAGACCTTATTGTTCTGCTTATTCATGAAGGTCTGCCATATGATGCCGACGCTGGCTGGAAACAGATTGCCAGTGAAGAAGCTCAAACATCGCAGGATGCACAGGGCAGTGGCTACGGTTTTGTTCACGGTGGTGGCATGAATCTTATGGAATTGGCACATGTTACTCATGGCATCGATTTCGCTATTGGTGGACATACTCACCGTGGTTACCACGAACCCTGGATTGACCCTGTAACCCATACTCTCTGTTTTGAGTCTTTTGGTAACGGTTCAAGTATCGGCCATGCAATCATCAACATCGATAGAAAGAACAGAATTGTTCTTGGTTATGACAAACCTCATGATCGTGGAACTCTTATCACATTGTTTGAAGATGAAATCTGGCCAGATGTTGAAATGGCTGAAGTGTTGCGTCCATACATTGAAAAAACTGAAGCTGCAATGAATATCAAAGTTGGTAGCGCATCTGTGAATCTGACCCGTGGTGGTCCCGGCTCCAGCTTGATGGGTAACTTTGTAACAGATGCTATGCTCTCATATTTCAATGCAGACTTTTCTTTCCAGAATGTTGGTGGTCTCCGTGCTGATTTGCCAGCAGGTGACCTGACTATCAAAGATATTTTCTCTGTACTGCCATTTGGCAACGAGCTTGTTCTTGTTGAAATGGATGGCGCCATGATTCGCAAAATTATTGAGCGCAAAGTTCGTGGAAGTTCCGGTGGGCTTTGTATTGCCGGTGTTCACACTGTGTTCAATAAAAATCGTGAAAATTGGGACAGGGTCTGTAGTTTGACTCTCAATGATGAACCAATCGTGCCTGAAAAAACATATAAAGTAGTTTGTACAACTTATCTGATGGAAGGTAACAGTGGGCTGGATTTTCTGACCACAATTTCTGCCAATAAGATTGAGTTGACCCAAATCACTACAGCAGAAACAGTTGAGCTGTATCTGAAGAATAACTCCCCGGTTCGTCCAAAAATTGACGATCGATGGGTTGAAGATCCAACAGCAGAACAGGCAGATTATCTAAAAAATTAGAAAAAAGCAGCAAATTATTCTCAAGCCCGCCTTGATTTGTCCGATGACATAGTTAAGGCGGGCAGACTTTTACCCGTAAACCTGAAAATCAGGTGTCGGCATTGATCGACTGAACGGACTTTTAAGGAGAATAGAAGTGATTAGGTTATCAACTGGTCAAAACAATGAGCAGATACACCGATTCCAAAAGCAAATGAATAGAATGGTAGTTGGCCAGGAAACTGCCTCACATACAATTGCTGACAGTCTAAGTCGTCTGGTTGCTGGCATTCAGGACTCTGAACGACCACTTCTAACTATGATGTTTACCGGCCCTACCGGGGTAGGAAAAACTGAAACAGTTCGCTGTCTTGCAGAAACCATATTTGGTGATCGACGTGCCTTTACCCGTATCAATTGCCAGGAATTCTCAGCCCACTATAATATTTCCAAATTGCTCGGCTCACCTCCAGGATATGTTGGTGGCGAAATAAGACCTCAGCTTGCTCAGGAAAATCTGGACAAGCATCATGTGAAGTCTATTGAAAACGGCAGTGGTATGATTTCTGAAGTCGATTCTCATCTCCATCGTATGTATCCAGTAGACTCAGAGAAGAAGATGTCTATCATACTGTTCGACGAAATTGAAAAAGCTCATCCCAAAATGTGGAACACGCTGTTGGGCATTCTTGAAGATGGCCATCTTGTGCTTGCAAATAACGAAGAAGTAAATTTCACCAATGCAATTATCATTCTGACAACAAATGTCGGAAGTAATATAATCAGTGAAGAACTTACACAGTCACATATCGGTTTCTCAAGTGGTATCGATAGTGAAAAGATGGACCGGGACATTGAAGAGGCTGTTCAGCGGGAAGCAAAAAAAGTATTCCCGATGGAATTTTTGAATCGGTTTGACAACATAATTCCATTCAACACTTTGAAACATGACCATCTCTGCAAAATTCTGGATAACCAGATTTCTCGTGTACATTATCGTGCACTGACTAGTAACGAACCATTTTTAATTGAAGTGTCCAGCCGTGCAAAAGAGGAACTTGTCAAACAGGGGACTGATCCTGAGTATGGAGCTCGACCATTGAATCGGGTTATTGAAACCAATGTTGTAACTCCTGTTTCACGATACATTTGCAGCGAACAGATTCGTCGTGGTGATCTTGTGATGATTGATTTCATCGACAATGAATTTGTGTTCATGAAAGAACCAGGCGTCGATTGGGAAACAGATCCACGTCCTCACAGCAATATTTCAAAACCGCAATGGACAAAGACTGATCTCGGGATAAATGACGATGGTGGCGAGAAAGAAGAAATCGCTATAGAAGCATCAAAGGTTCTTGCCTATTCCGGTGATTTTGAATAAGTCATAAATAAAAAGGGGACGACCTTCATGGTCGTCCCCTTTTTTTGTGTCTGTACGCTAAGGTATAAACAGAATCCTGCCACAGCTTTCGCAATGTAAAACTTTGTTCTCATTAGCTACTGAAGAAAATGAAGTTGGTACGCCGGCAAAGCAGCCAGTGCAATGTCCGTCCCAAACAGCAACAACAGGGTTGTCTACCCGATTCTTGATGCGGTTGAAATAACCGCGCTCACGAGGTTCAATCTCTTGAATTTGAGCTTCAAGATCAGCTTTGATTTTCTCAGTATCAACTTTTAGACCCATGGTTTCCATTTCAGCAGAATTGTCTGCATCTTCGGCATCCCTGAGCATAAGTTCCAGATTCTGAATTGAAATCAGCAGTTCCAGTTGTCTGTTCATTACTCTTCTCCAGTAAGTGCTTTGAAAGCACTGTCAAATTCATCGGCATTCAGGAATGCGTCGCGCAGTGAGTCGTCCTGCATTTTTTCAACCAGTGCCGCCAGAGCGCCAAGGTATTGATTGCCACTATCCTGAGGAGGCGCAACTAGCATAAAGAAAAGATTTGTTGGCTTGCCGTCAGTGGAATCAAAGTCTATACCTTTACTTGATCTGGCAATTACAACAATAAGATCTTGAGTAGCCAGAGCTCGACCATGCGGGAAAGCTACACCAGGTCCAATAGCAGTACTACCCAATTGTTCTCGGCTGAGCAACATTTGCAGAACTGTTTCGCGATTGGAAATTTGGTGATCACTGTCGACAAGTTTGTCGACCATTTCGGCAAGAGCATCTTGTTTGTTTGTTGCTTCAAGTTCAGGGATGAACAGGTCTGGCGAAGCAAGCTCAAAAACATCTTTGATGTCCATTGACACCACCTTGAGTGAACGAGGAAAATATGTTACCTATAATTGTATACCGAAGTTATACAATAACTGCGAATTCCTCAAGTCGCTTTTACAAACTGGGAGATAAATATTTCAGCAGAGTTTAAAACAGGGGTAGTCATCAGATCACAAAGTGGTCACTGTGCCGTGGTTTGCCAGGAAATAGAATATCATTGTCGTGTGCGCGGCAAGCTGAAACAGGGTAAACAGAAGTCACACACAGTTGCTGTTGTTGGTGACAAGGTTCGTTTCCTTGTTATCGATGATAAAGAAGGTGTGATTGAAGAGGTCCTTCCAAGAGCCAACAAGATATCCAGAATGGCTTCGCGCAGGGCAGGAGGCCATATAGAACAAGTAATTATGGCTAATCTTGACCAGGTTGTGGTTGTGCAGTCTGTAACGGAACCAACTCCAACTGCAGGCTTTGTTGATCGATTATTAATTTCTGGAGAACGTTACAAGGTTCCTGCTATTCTCTGCGTCAACAAATGTGATCTTGATGAAAGTGTAATAAATACTCCTGCCTGGGATTACTACAACAATCTTGACTGCACAGTTATTTACACTTCTGCAGAAAACGGACTAGGCGTTCCACAACTCAGGGAACAGCTTTCCGACAGAATATCTCTTCTGGTAGGGGCGTCTGGAACTGGCAAGAGCTCCCTGATTTCTGCTGTGATGCCTGGCTTGGAACTTCGTGTCAGTGAAGTCACAGAAAAAACAGGTCTCGGCAGGCACACAACAACCAGGACAGAGCTATTTCCAATTGGCGACGGCTTTATTGCAGATTCTGCCGGCATCAGAGGGTTCGATCCCTGGGGAATTGAACCGGAAGATCTTGGTGGTTACTTCTCAGATTTTTTTGAGCATAACGCCAAATGTCGATTCTCAAGCTGCATCCACGAGAACGAACCAGACTGTGGTGTCAAAAGGGCAGCCGCTTCCGGTAGCTTGCCAGAGTGGCGATACAAGGCATATATGCTACTGCTGAAACAGCTTCGTGAACGGTTGTCGGAAAAATCAGTCAGGTATCGAAAAAAACGATAGAGCAGGAGAGTAATTGAGCTTCAGGAAGTCAGCCAAAAGAGTTTTTGCTTCTGCTATGGCAGGGTTATTCAAACGCCAGAATATATCAGCTGAACAACTTGTTGTCTCCACTGCCAAACGTATTTTGATTGTGCGCCCCCATAACCAAATGGGTGACATGATCTGTGCCACACCCGCTTTCAGGGCAATTCGCGAAACATATCCCGAAGCCGATATTACGCTGATTTGTGCACCAATCAATCACGATGCAGTTCGTTGCAATCCGCATGTTAATCGTGTCATTGTATTTGATAAACGTAAATGCAGAAATCCTGTTCATCTGTTTAATCATGTAAAATCACTTCGCGCAATCAGACCAGATCTGGCTTTTGTTTTGAACTCGGTCTCCTACAGTGTTACCAGTACAGCTCTGGCAGTTGCTTCAGGAGCCAGCCTGATTGTTGGCAACGAAAGTGCTTCATTTGGTTTTGATATCACAAGTAAGATTTATTCCCTTGAACTGCCATCGTTTCCAGAAATCGATTGCAATGCCGTACTCCATAATCTGGCACCGCTGCAGGCGGTCGGTATCTCAACTGCTGACTTGTCAACTGTGGTCGTTTCATCGGTTGAAGAAATTGAGTTGGCTAATAAATACCTTGCCGATATTTCAACAGGTTGCCCGGTTTGGGTTTTGCACCCCGGAGCTGGAAAAGCTGAAAACAGCTGGCCAGTAGAACGATTTGCCGATATTGCCGATAGAGCAGTACAGCATGGCGCCACTCTGGTTGTACTTCAGGGACCAGCTGATGTTGAAGTAATTTCCAGGTTTAAGGAACTTGTTACTGCAAAAGTAAATTATATGTCTGTAACAACTGTTGGAGTTTGTGGGTCTATCTTGCAACAATCTGAACGGTTTATTTGCAATGACACCGGATTGATGCATCTTGCAGGTGCTGTTGGAGTCCCATCGATTGCCCTGTTCGGTAAAACAGACCCTGCAATCTGGGGTCCAATAAATCCGGTTGTGGGATGTCTCAGAGGTAATCAGGGGATATTGAACAACCTTGAAATAGATTTTGTCTGGAACTGCTGGTTGGAATTGCCAATCAGAGAGGATATTAAATGAACCCGGTAATGATAATCGCCCTGCTGTTTTCTGTAATAGTTCATGAGTGCGCACATGGTTTGGCTGCATTATATCTGGGTGACCCGACTGCAAAGCGTATGGGCCGACTGACATTGAATCCATTAGTTCATATTGATCCGGTGGGGACAATTATAGTGCCAATTGTGATGACTTTATTGCCTGGTGGAATGATATTTGGCTGGGCAAAGCCGGTTCCTGTGAATGGCGCAAACTTTACAAATCCTGTCAGAGATCATGCAATTGTTGCAGCAGCTGGGCCGGCAAGTAATTTGTTATTGTCTCTTGTGCTTTCAATTGCTCTTGGTATTACTGCAGCAGTAAGTTCTGACCCAACTGGTTTTATTATTCAGCTCTTGCAAGCTGGCGTAATAATTAATGTTGTTCTGGCAATATTCAACCTGATTCCTTTGCCTCCGCTTGATGGTAGCTGGATTATGATGTCAGTTCTCAAAGGCAAGGCTCTGTACTACTATATCAGGTTGCGGCAGTTCGGCTTCCCGCTGGTAATGTTGCTTCTATGGCTTGGAGTATGGGATTTACTTTCTCCAATTATTCATTCTCTAGTAAATTTTTATATGTCAGT
>JABIBH010000395.1 GCA_018652925.1 bacterium
GAATCTTTAGTCAGTTCTTCAATTAACTTGTCTATCTTGTCTTGTTTTTTCTTTACCATGGAATCCTCCTGGTTGGAGATATAACATACCATGGTCATTTACACAGTTATAAATACACACTCTACTACTCTAAGACTAGCTCCAGTAATGTTATTTCCTTCTCCTGTTACCGTCGCACCTGTGTCCACATTTATACAAATATTGCTGGCTTCTCCTCGAAAATTAATCAATTCCATTTCTGAATGCCGATAACATAATAACATGTACCAACTGTATGGTTGAGGATCGTGAATGCAGTTTTCAATAACTCCGAAACTGCCGAAATCAAACTGGTAAGATTCAGAGGGATTATTAGTCACACAATTTGTAACTCTAATATTTGGCGTATTCTGAGTTGACAACATCCTGGCCCCGGAATTTGTCAATACGCAATTTTCAACTAATAGCCCATCAATAGTGTCATCTCCTTCAGTAAAGGACAAAATTGCTCCTCCATGAGTACTGTCAAACTCACAACTGGAAAAATTTACATTCCCGGAAGCAAGCGATTGAAGCCCATAATCACATCTTGATAATTCCATGTCTTCAAGAATCAGATCTTCACCATAGAAATAGATGCAAACCCGGCGATTCTCTATTGTAAAATTGGACAAATATAAATTGGAGTCATAAGTTGCAGCAATCCCCATCGGGCCCTGGTTAATAAACTCTGGCAAGTAATCTGTACCTACATATGTTTCTCCAATACCTGAACCTATAATCGCAAGATCTTTACTATAAACTACAATTACAGCAGAGTCTGACCATGCTGGTGCTTGATGCAGAAATTGTTGTTCCCATCTTCCAGGACCAACAAGAATAGTATCTCCACTTGCTGCTGCTTCTACTGCGTATTGGATTATTTCATAATCACCACTGCCATCTTTTTCAACAGTCAGTACACCTGCCGTTGCACATAATGCTGAAATCAATAACACAGATATAATAACCGGAAATTTCATTTATCACTTTCGGACGATGGTAGGTATGCAAATCTTGTTACAAAATAATCCAGATTATTATAGTGATTCATATCGGCCAGGTTCAATGTTTCTGTTACATCCAGAAACTCCCGCATGCCGGAGTTCTGATTAAATACATTCTGATACATGACAATATTATTCTCTGAAGTTACAAGAAGATCTTCCCAGCCATCATTGTTAAAATCAACTGTGCTGGCATCCCTCAAGTTATATAATTCTTTCAAATCAGAAAATGCTGTTGCTGTATTGTTCACCATCTGGGGTACACCTTGGGGAGACAACCCAGTATTCCTGTACAATGCTGATTGTCCATCTAAAACAGTGACAAACGAATCCATAAAACCGTCATTGTCATAATCAAGAGTTATGGAACTGGATGGAATAAATGCCGACGCTGATTTAAAAATCAGTTCTTCTGTGGTTGCTGAATCAGGTTGCGCAAATATAGTAAGTGACACAAAACAAAAAATCGTAATTATAATCCTGAGCATACAATTATCCCTCGACAAAGTTTATACTCTCCCTACACTACGTAGCGAGAGTATATGTTGTCAATTGTTATATCAAATAATAAACAAAACCCTCCTAGTTTTCCTTCCAAACCGGCAATCTGCCTGGTGTCCATGGACCTCCAGCTTGCTCCAGTTTGTTTTCAATTTCTGTCAACTCTGTTCCAACCAGTTCTCTGACTTTTTCAAGAATTGGCGGGAATTTATCTGCAACCAAAGCATAGGATTGCCTGTGAGTTCCAGTTGGAGACGATGTTGATTCACTGCTCCCCCAGATCACTTTACCCAGTCTTGCTGACAGCGATGGCGGTGCCGATTCACTTCTTCTTGGTCTTGTTGGATCACCACTCAACGCTTCACGCAAATCAGTCAATCGTGTTTCAAGGCTTTGCAGTTCAGTCACAAGTTCTTGATCTACATCTGGCATACTGAACAACGATGCCTGTAATTTTTGGACTCTGTCCTGCGCATCGTTGCAAACCCTGGAAGTAGCTCTTAAAGCTCTTTGAAGTTTCACACACTTCTGCTGGAATGCAACCAGCTCTACCCTGTCTTCAGCTGGCAATGTTGCAACTCCAAGTGGCACGCAATTGAACTCACTACTGTTACCAAGTGAAGTGATTATTCCGTTGTTATAAAGGAACAGTTGCACGCTGTATTTTCCTGGAGCAACCATAGGGCCAGAACCAGTACTTGGCTCATTCCCGGCAGGATGCAATGCGGCGTATCGCATATCCCATGAAGTTCTGTGAATACCGCTGCTGTTGCTGGCATTGATTCTTCTTACTACTTCCCCGCTGCTGTCACTGATTTCCAGATACAACATTGCCGATTCTTCTCTGTCCTCCAGCTTCAACTCATCCCAGCTTGGGTATGGATTATCTTCGCCTTCTTCTTTGAGTTCACTTTCAGCGGATTGTCTGATCTCTTTACGAGTTTCAACTTTATCCTTGATGTGATAAGTAAACACAGCACCGTAAGTCGGATTTTCTGCGGTAAAGAAACTGTCGCCCTGATTACCTTTGCCACCGCCACCAAGTGGAGTGCGAGCGTGATACATCAACGCATCTTTAATCGGGAATATTCTGGTTTGTTCTTCCAGCATTTCTTCCGACAAATCCCGCAACATTGAATAGTCATCAAGGATATAAATTCCACGACCAAATGTTCCAACTGCAAGATCATTCTCGCGTCTTTGAACATCGATATCCCGGACAGCAATTGTTGGTAGTCCACTACCAAGTTCAACCCAGTTTTCTCCGCCATTCAAACTGAAAAATGCACCAAACTCGGTTCCCACAAACAACAGGTTCTGGTTTTCAGTGTCCTGTTCAATACAGTGAACCATGCCACGTTCTGGCAAATCACCAGCAATATTTTTCCAGCTCTTGCCGTAGTTATCGCTTCTTAAAAGATAAGGTTTGAAATCACCTTTTTTGTGATTTTCCAGGCAGACATAAACTGTACTTTCAGCAAAACGGTCAGCCATGATATCGCCTACATAACTCATGTCAGGCACACCAGGGAATTTGTCATATTTGGTCCAGTTTTCACCACCGTCTTTAGTGACTTGCACCAGGCCATCGTCAGTTCCTGCGAAAATCAGACCTTCACGCAAAATAGACTCATCAACAGTTATCAAACTGCCGTACATGGATGTACTTTTATTTTTTGCAACTGTGTCAACAGACCAGACTCTGCCCATAACTTCCAGTTTGTTGCGATCAAGATTGCGAGAAAGATCGCCACTAATTTCACGCCATGAGTTACCCATGTCATCGCTTTGCAACAACACTTGCCCGCCATAGAAAAGTCTCTTGTGATTATGCGGACTTATTAACAAAGGAGTATTCCAGTTGAATCTATACTGAGGATCTCCCCATGCTGGCTGAGGTTGAATATCAAGGGTCTCACCATTGAGTTTATCATATCGAACCA